>BNWE01000126.1 GCA_025998595.1 Alphaproteobacteria bacterium
CTCTTTTGCTGTCACTTCTAGCCTCCGATAGTAAAACGTATTAATTCTACCTCTTTCTAGCAAAATTGTTTAACCCTCTCTTCTCATATCTAAAATATTTAAAAAATTTTATGAAACGCCCGTGCCTGCTTTAGCAGGTCGTAATTGATTTCTCCTGTGATCCTTCGAGCAATTTTGCTTTTATAGGAGGGGATTATTCTGATTTCTGCCGCATGATTTCCAACATCATCAACAATTCTGTTGAAGCTCTTGAAGGCAGACAAGGTATTATAGATATATCTTTTATGGCAAAAAACCAAAAAGTCGAAATTAGTATAAAAGATAACGGAAAAGGTATGCCAAAAGAAATGGTAGACAAATTTATGAGCAATGTTCCTGTCGGTACTACCAAAGAAAGCGGATATGGTATTGGAATGCAGCAAGTTAAAAACACGCTACAGCAAATGAATGGTCAAATGTCAATTAAATCCACCGAAAATGTTCGTACTGAAATCACACTCATATTTCCAGAGTCTGAGCCTCCTGCTTGGGTTACCGGACAGATCGCATTACACAAAGGTGAGACTGTGGTTGTATTGGACGATGATCCGTCAATTCATAGCATGTGGGAAAATCGTCTAAAAGAACACTTGAACGATATCAGCATAAAATATTTCACACAAGGTAGTGAGGCAATCGGTTATATCAATTCATCAAAGCAAAAAGATAAAATTCTTTTATTGACCGATTATGAGCTGAGGAATCAGAATATGAACGGTATCGATGTAATAGAAAAAACCGATATGCAAAAGCAGTCCATTGTTTTAACGAGTGTGTATACATATAAAATAAAAAAATTTTCCGAAAAAGCCAAATTTATTAAGTTGGTCTCTAAACTGTATATGAATGAGATTCCTATTGTTATGGAGGATGATAGAAAGACTGAAACAGCAGACATTGTTTTCATCGACGATAGCAAAATCTTTACTCAGACTCTTTCGGATTTTTTGATAATAAGGGGATTGTTGTACATACCTACAACTCTCCTGACGTTTTCTTGAAAAATTTATCTCAGTATCCCAAAAATACCAAAATTGCAATCGATAACGAACTAAATTCTGAAATCAGTGGAATAGAGTTGGCGATGCTGTTACATAGCAGAGAATATACAAGCCTGTATTTATTGTCTGGCAGACCGTTCCGTGGAGATGAAGCCCCTCCTTATTTGACTGTGGTTTTCAAAGGAAGCGAAGATTTTATAGAAAAGCTGTTATGATGTTAACTGCCTCAACAACGTAATCACTGATTTTGCAGGCTGAATTTGCGATCACAATGATTTCATGGTAGGATTTTTCAAGATGTTTGGAGAAGATTATGAATAAGAGGGAGCTCGTGAAGGCTATTTCCGAAAAAACAGAGCTTAGTCAAGGAGACGTCGAGAAGTTTTTGAATGGCTTTATAAAAGTTGCAATTGAAACTCTTGCAAATGGACAAGAGATATCCCTCGTTGGATTTGGCTCGTTTTCGAGGGTGGAACGAAGCGCCAGAACAGGACGCGATTTTAAAACAGGCGAAAGTACTACTGTTCCAGCCTATAGAACTGTAAAGTTTAAGTCAGGAAAAAATCTAAAAGAAGCTGTGGTTTGAGGCTTTTTGCAGAATTAAATGCGAGCTTTTAATCATAATCGGAGCTTGCGTCTTTTTTCTTTTCTCGTAGCGTTAGTTCTGTAATTCCATAAACGCCAAGCAAGCCTTGAATAATTGCGTCGATGTAATTCGGTGTGAAATACATCACGACAGCGGCAACAATTGCGATAGTTCCTTTCGTTTTTTCGCTCAGAATTAAGTCTTTTAACATGATTTTTCTCCCTTTAACTATATGCACGATTGAGCCAGCCATTAATAAACGTTTGCTGCGATGGATTTATATTTGCGATGGTACGATAATATCCGGCGGCCTCGGATTTCAGAGCGGCCAGCAAGTCAGTACTGTCAGCGCTGTTGATGGCCGTAAGCGTGATTTTCCCGACAATGCCATCTTCAACTACTGAAATTCCAGTAGATCGTAGCGCTCTTTGAATTAGTTTGTTCGCCTGTGAAATCCCAACATTCACGGCTAGATCAAATACTTTCAGCGCAACATTTTCGTCATTGATTGATTCGTATTTTCCTTTCAACCAGAAGTCGACGAAATAAATCTGCCGAGCCTGATCTTGAGTCAGTTTTTTTATGTCCAGATGCGGATAACTGCGTTTGGAAATGCCATATTTT
Organism: Alphaproteobacteria bacterium; assembly: GCA_025998595.1. Next base: position 2,251 of record BNWE01000126.1, read on the forward strand.
GTCTCGCCTCCAGCGTCTGCTTGATTGTTCGAGTATCCGCCTTCGTGATACATGAGGTACTCAAAAGCCTTTAGAAATTTACTTGAATACATTAATCCTCCTTATTAATCTTGTTGGAACATGTAACGGAAGTTGTAAAGCCGCTGGAGCTTAGGGAGTGCTGTACATGCGTAATGATCCAGTTTGTTGGAATTTTTTTCTTGAAACCTGAGATAATAATTGCCGATTCCGCAAATAATTCTGGCATTCCTCGTGTGCTGAAGTTGAACGTGAGATTTTCTTTTTCAATGCGCTTTAGTTTGGCTTCGGCTGTTTTTCGAGCGGATTCTTCGTCGTTTGCAACCTCTTTAATCTCGTAGACAGGCTCTCCGTCTCCGACTTTCACTTCTTGATATGTCGCGTTTTTCTTGTCGTACCATTTTGTGACGACGGATCCGTAACTTTCGCATTCGCGGAATTCACATTTGTAGTTGGAAATATCTCTTATATATATTGTACGCGATGGCAAAACGAGTCCTGAAACCGACAAAGTTCGCATATCCGGTGCAAACACCAAAAATCCGTTGGACGGTTTTGCGACAGCTCCGTATTGTCCAGCCAATCGTGTCAGCAAATTCAAGCTGCTCTCGCCAAATTGCTCGATATTATCGAGTTTGATATTAGCGAACTCCTGCGCAACCGCTGGTTTCAGTCCTTGAGATGCAGCAATTTTTTCTACTAATTCTCCAATAGTCCCAGAAAAAGAGTCTGATATTTGAGACCTCAGTGAGTTGTTGATGGCGTGCGCTCGAATATGCATGACTTGCCGTGGTCCTTCGACTGAAACTTCTTTCAGAAAATAATCGCCGATTTTTATGATTCCGGTTTCTTTATAACCAAGAGAAGCTTCGATTTTTGCTCCTGATTGAGGCAATGCGATGGCATCATCGAAGTCGTCCAGAGCAATTTCGCAAGAATCGCTTTTGAATCCGGCTTCATCGTTGGTCGAAATCGAAATCAGGCGCTTTTTGATAATTTCCGTCGAATCTGATCCGTTGATCCTTACCAAAAAGTCCGGTGTTTTTAATCCCATAGTCGCACCTCCCGATTAATTTGCTGCTTTTCCAATATCGGAAGTTTGATCTGCACACCTCTTGGTAGAACGTAATCGAATTTCACTAGATGCGGATTGGCTTGCAACACCTGATGCACAGCATCTGATGTGCCGTAATATTTCCAGCAAATATGATCGAGAACGTCACAATCCTTCGTTGTATAAATCACCATTTAAGCCCTAACTCCGCATGAAATTACCCCCTAGATAAGAAAAAATAGAAAAAAATAAAAATATATCTTGATGTTACGTTTTTGATATGGTATTATTTATGCAACCTAATTAGGTGGTCTATTTTTTGTGAGGATGAGATGTATTTACCAGAATGGGCACAGAAGTTTAAAGAGCCACGTACGGAAATAAAGTGTATAAAAGGCAAATATTACAAGTATG
>BNWE01000127.1 GCA_025998595.1 Alphaproteobacteria bacterium
GCTGTCGTCATCTCCTCTTTTATCGCTACCAATGCAACCTCTGATTTAAATTGCGCGCTATATTGTTTGCTCATATTTTATTATCCTTTTCTTAATACTCAATTATAACCATTTTCTTCCGCTCTCGAGTGCTGGTCTAAAAAACGGGGTGCATATTAACTGTCACGACCTCGCGACAGTAATTTTTATCTGCTTCGTATTTTAGTAGATCGCCCAAATTTTTGTTTTCTTCGATAGCCATTTTTCCCCTAGTCTAGCTTTTGCAGCAGAAATCACTGGATTTTCAGCAGTTTTTTCCTGATGATACACAGTACTCATAATCTCACTGTCGTGATCTGCGATTGCATTTTGAGTACTCACAGATGCCAGCAATTTTTCTTTCACCTGATCAGGCGTTAATTGCTGCTCAATGAACTCAGCCATTTTATTTTCGGCGTGAACTAATTTGCAGAGTTTGGAAATCTCCAAAACTTCCGCACGATACGATTCAGCTTCGCTGACCTTCGATTCAATGTCTTCTGTCATTTTTCCTCCAATTATTTGTAGACATTTTTTGAAATCACCAATCTCATCTGCCAAACCAAGCGAAAGCGAATCCGCGCCAAAATATGTCGCTGCTTGAGTAGCTTTGACCTGAGCCGATGAGAGACGTTTCTATTTCTTGCGACCACCGCAACAAAGTGCGTACCGCACTGGCACTAATGCTTCGCTACCAGTTGCATCGTATGCGAGATGTGCTTGCAACGCTGAAGCAGTTTTGGCAAAAATAAACGGGTCCAGGCTCAGCCTGGTTCCAACTCCCGAAGTTCGATTGACGAAAATTTTTGATGCCGCAGAAGCAATTGCATACGCTGCCGAAAATGCATGATCGTTTGCAATAGCATAAATTGATTTTGCTTCACAAGATTCATAAATGAAATCCACCAAATCAAATAGTCCACCAACTTCTCCACCTGGACTTGTCTAGGTTCAGAGACATATGAGACGGAACAGCCGTGCTGAAAATAGAGCGGCTATGTATTTTTGGTTGCAAAGAAAGTGAAAGGTCACCAAAATAGGTGAAGATTTTAAATTTAACCTTGAGGAGACCAATATGCGATCGAAACCACACAAGAAGGATTGTAAAACCAAAGAGAGCGTCAGTACAGAGAAAAAACGCGCGGAGTTGATTGAGCGAACAGAAAAGTTTTTGAGTGACTGGGAAAGCCTGAAGCAGAGAGGCATTGACGTCAAGACTCTGCAAAAGACACTAGGTTTCTCACGAGCGACCTACTATCGCAAGCGAAAGTTATTGCAGGATTTGCGAAATGGAATTGAGCCCCCGTCGAAACGTCCGAAGAATATCCGCAGGGCCTGTTGGACAGAGGCTCAGGAAGGTTTAGTTCTTAAGATTCGTCAAGAGAATCCGACCTATGGCAAGCAGAAAATAGCGATTATTTTGCGTCGTAATCCCGAAGGAAAACTCAGCGAAAGCACAGTCGGACGCATCTTGAAAGTTCTGAAAGAGAGAGGGTTGGTTGGTGTATCACCATCTGCAAGCAGGGGCAAAAAACATCGAGAGTTCAATGGCCATGCGCAGCCCTGGACTTTCAAGGAATATGATAAAATGGTTCTGGGAGAGCGAGTCCAAATCGATCACATGTCTGCAGAGAAAAATAGCTTACAAATCAAACAGTTCTCCGCTTGGGAACGGAAATCGAGACATCTTACTGAACAAATTTATGATTCTGCCGAATCGTCCGACGCAAAAGCGTTTTTGCTGGAGCTTATAGAAACCGCTCCATATCCGATTTTGTCAGTTCAGCTGGATGGAGGCGCTGAATCGTAGATCACGAAGTGAATTCCGAGGAGAATTCGAGAAGGCTTGCTGGGAACTGCAGATCCCACTCATCGTTTTGCCGCGAGCGTGCCAAAAGTATAACGGTGGCGTCGAACGCTCAAATCGCACCATGAGAGAGGAATTTTATGCTCGCGATGACTTGCATGCTACAACGTTGGAGGAAATGCGTGTCGAGCTCCAAAAGGCCGTTCACAAATATAATTATTATCGACCACATAGGTGGTTGAAAGGAAAGACACCTATGGAGTATATTAACTCAATCTATAAGGGAGATAAGCCGTCTCATATGTCTTAATCCCGCACAAAACCAGCGTCGATTGAGATGAGCATAACGCCGCAAAGTTGTATTTTAGGTTAAAATACGTCGGAGCTCCCACCTTTTTTTTAAGAAAAACATATCCGGTGTAAATATGCAGAAATGATGCATTTAGGCACGTCATCCAAAACCAAAATTCGCTTTCGCTTTTGTGAATAAGCATAAAAATCACAAAAGGAATAAAACCAATGACGAATCCTATGCGAGATGCTTTTTGGCGACCATATTTTACGATAAGCGTGTTTTTTCCGGCCGCTTTGTCTCCCTCCAGATCCTTAAAATATGTGAAGTACGTCATGATCATATTTAGGACAACCAGAATGAGCCAAATCATCCAATGATCCGTGAAAAAGCTTATTATTCCACCTCCCAAAAGAACATACGCATACCAGGCACAGCAGGAAATGGAGATTCCAAACGTGAGATTTCCAATAATTCCGTATGCCTTTGCATAAGAATAAACGATGTTCATCACGACTCCGGCGATGATCGGAATTACGCTAATCGCATTTACGTACAGCGAATATATGATTATCACGCAAATGGCTGACGCACTGATCGCCAACGCAATATTCGCCGGAAGAGCGCCGGTCACCATCGGACGATTCGGCGCATTTATGCGATCTTCTTCCAGATTGATGTAATCATTTATTATCTGATTTACTCCCCAGCTAAGAAATAAAAACAGCATCAATATCGCTTTAGAAAAAAACGAAATTTTATCATGTGGAAGCAATGACATTCCCACACACCCGGCCGTCAATGTGACAAAACAGTAGTAGAAACGCATCGATTTCAAATAAGCGCAAAGAACTGATGTTTTACTTTTTTTCCACCATTGATTTTCTATCGCATTCCTCATATACTTTTGCATTGTAATGGCAAAACATTTAAAAAAAGTGTATTTTTGGATAGTTTTCTATAGAATTTGCGCCCAAATACAAACAAAGAGGTAAAACATGATGAAGTATAATGATAGAATAGGCAGCTACTTAAATGTGTTCAAAAATACATGTCCTCAAATAATTCCGACTCCACTGATGAAGGCTTGCTGTGCAGGAGATATTGATCTTGCGCAAAAATTACTTTCTTCTGGAGTAGATGTAAATGAAAGCATGGTGGATATGTTTGATAACAGAAATGCTTTTATGTGTGCCTGTCACAGCGGAAATTTTGACTTGGTAAAATTATTGTTTGAGCAACCTAATATTGATGTGCTTCAAGATGATTCATCTGGACGTAACGGATTGTCTTGTGCATGTGAAAGTGGAAATCTGGAGCTCTTCAAATTTTTGCTGAATAATGGTGTTGGAAATGTCAAACAAAAGAACTGGCTTGGAATTAATTTGCTTATGTTTGCATGTTATTTTGGACATCTGGATATAGCGAAATTTTTGCTTGAGCAAGAGGTTTTTGATGTTAGTTCGCCCATTCAGAAACGAAGTGCATCAAGTGGCGAAACAATCCGATTTGCCACAAAGACCTCTCGAGGTGTTTTGAAGTTTAACACTTTCCGTGGTCGATCATTAAGTTTATTTTCAATTTCCCTAA
>BNWE01000128.1 GCA_025998595.1 Alphaproteobacteria bacterium
GTATATGCTTTTAGCGTTTCAAAAGGAATATATGGGAATCCACGCTTAGATCCTTCCTTATCATAAAAGTGACAAAATCTCACATAAATCCCTCCGGTATCTCCTATTTGAAAATCTCCATTGACATAAACGAAGTCTTCTCGAATCAGATTGTTTTCCTTTTTTTTGAATTCTTCATCTATTCTTGTCGCGATATAATTGGCCTCCTTGTCGCTTCTTGGATAAACAGCAATAAACTTGCCACGTTGCGACAGTAACAGAGAATCGTCAAACCTAACGCCATTATATGCATTCCTCATTTGCTGAATACTAAGTTCAGTTTTATATGAAAGCTTGTCACATACTATTTTACGCATTTTCCCTTCACACTCATGCACGTACTCAAGCCTATACTCAGGCTTTTCGCTACTTTCTTTTAATATTGGTAAGACAATATTGAGAATCTTTCGTGCTGTGGATGGTCTAGCAGAAATATGTATCTTCCATCCACGTTGGGGAACTTCAGTTGCATTAAGATAAAGCCAATTACCTAAAGCCACCAAGCATTTTCCGCACGGATTTTGCTGATTCAACATTGCTTGTTCCTCAGGGGTCAATTTCTTACCTTCAGCTTCCAACTTTGCGAAACGCGCTCGCTCAGTCTCCTCAATTCCCAATTGATATAAATGTCTTAGACTGATATCTTCTTCCTGTCCCCATAAATCATCGGCGACTGGAAAAAGTGGGTCTGTCCACCAGGTAAGCCTTCTGTCATACAGTCTCTTTTCGAAGTCTTTTTCCGTTTGATCCATCTCACGATATTTTTTCTTCCTGGACGCAATAAATTCCTCGTTCCATTCGAACGGAGTATACGAAAGCTCCAGAGGTTCGTGTTTTTTCCACAATTCAAGCTCATACATCTTATCGATGGCCACTTGATTTCCATCGTCAGCTATTATCTCTAGAACTCTTTTGCTGGAATCTCTAAATTTTTCTTCGTTCTTTTCTAATTTTATTGTCTCGACCAATTTTTCAATATTATCCTTTGTTGGATTTTTTAAGGCCGCTATTTTTATTCCATCATTTTGATCTCGTCCATGAGTATCAAAGGCAATATGATTTACACATTCTCGTCCATTAACAAAAGTAGTATCGTATAATGGCTTATAAATAATATCATTCGAATCCGAATTTTCATATTCCTCGACGCCTCCATTAGCATATGTCATTCTTCCTTTTCCATGCAATCCATCCTGGAGGAATTCACCGCTGTAGACAGCTCCATCGTCATAAAAAATGACTCCTTTTCCATGTCTATATCCGTCAACAAAGTCTCCTACATAAATATTACCAGTTCTACATATTATACCTCCTTTTTCTCCACAGACATTTCGGACGTCATATTTCATAACTCCTTTTCCATGGGCAACATTTTTTCCCTTAAGATCGCCAGTATAACTAGCGATACCATTTAAGTTGGTTGAATCACAGTTGGCAAACGTCCGTCCTTTTTCAGGAAGCTCTTTTTCTGAGAATCCGCCACAGAAGACGTCTCCGTTGGCATACAAGATAACTCCTTCTCCCTGCCTTTTCCCGTCGACAAAGTCTCCAACATAGATATCACCATTTTTGTATCTCACAACTCCTTTTCCATGTGGGACATTGCCTTTGAGGTCGCCGATGTAACTGTCCTCGTCATTTAAGGTTGTTGATCCACAAGTTGTTGCTTTCTGCGTACGCGCAGATGAACTATGGGATTCATTGTCTGCGTACACCTCTTCTGCAATTTTAAAGCTTGTTACCATCACCATGGCGGCACAAGCAATGATCAATTTATTTGCTTTCATTTACCTAACTCCTAATTAGTGAAAAATGAACTTTTTGGAAACTGCCAAAACTTTCTGTCTATGGAATTAATCTCAACCAAAAGGCTCAAACTAAGAATAATGTATCATACTTTTTAGAAAAAATCAAGCAAAAAAAAGCGCACCAATGCAAAAAAACAAATGCTCAACAAAATGCGCACGGTGTTTTGTTGTGTAAATTCTCATTTCATACCAAAAATGCCCCAAGCAATCACTGAATTCTGTTAAACTCAGTCATTTGGGGCGATTTTTGTATTATTATCCGTACCAAGAGCTTTTACTGATTCATTGTATTGAAAAAGTCGTCATTACATTTGGATGTTTTCATTTTGTTCAGGAGGAACTCCATTCCGTCGGAGGTTCCCATTGGCATGAGTACGCGTCTGAGCACCCACATTTTAGATAGAATGCTTCTATCCACTAATAATTCTTCCTTTCTGGTTCCGGATTTTGTTATGTCGATGGCTGGGAAAGTTCTCTTATCTGCGAGTTTTCTATCCAGTACGATTTCTGCGTTGCCGGTTCCCTTGAATTCCTCGAAAATAACCTCGTCCATGCGAGATCCGGTTTCCACCAAAGCTGTTCCGATGATCGTGAGCGATCCGCCTTCTTCTATATTTCTTGCAGCTCCGAATATTCTTTTCGGACGCTGAAGCGCATTTGCATCTACACCTCCGGTGAGCACTTTCCCGGAAGATGGACACACGGTATTGTAGGCGCGCGCCAATCTTGTGATGGAATCCAGCAAGATAACAACATCTTTTTTGTGCTCGACCAATCTTTTGGCTTTTTCTATGACCATTTCGGCTACCTGGACGTGTCTTGTTGGAACTTCATCGAATGTGGAGCTGACAACTTCTCCGTGAACGGATCTACGCATATCCGTGACTTCTTCCGGACGTTCATCGATGAGAAGAACGATGAGATACGCTTCCGGAGAATTGGCTGTTATGGCTCGAGCTATGTTCTGCAACATAACGGTTTTTCCGGTTCTAGGCGGAGCAACGATCAGAGCTCTCTGTCCTCTACCCAAAGGAGAAATTATTTCTATAACTCGAGTCGTCAGATCTTTCTCGGTTGGAGTATCAAACTCCAACGTCAATTTGGAATTCGGATACAATGGAGTAAGATCATCGAAATTTATACGGTGTTTGGCGACTTCAAGCGAATCACCATTTACGTGATTTATTTTGGAAATGGCGAAGTAGCGCCCCCCTTCCTTCGGAGATCTAATGATTCCTTCCAGTGTATCGCCGGTTTTCAGGCTGTATTTGCGAATTTGAGACGGAGAGACATAGATATCGTCGGATCCTGCCATATAATTTGCTTCCGGAGATCTCAGAAATCCGAATCCGTCCTGCAGAACCTCCAGTACACCTTCTCCAAGGATCTCGATGTCATTTTCTGCAAGTTTCTTGAGTATCGCGAACATCATATCTTGCCGTTTGAGTGTCGCGATATTTTCTATTTCCAGACTCTCGGCAAACGCCAGTAACTCAGCCGGCATCTTTGTTTTTATATCTTTTAAACGCATATCATCTCTTCAAAATTTTTCGGATAAAACACCAATCGACACACACCGCTATAATCAATTAACTACACTAACAATTACAAAACAGACGTATTTAATTATTAAGATGGTGCCCAGGGCCGGAATCGAACCAGCGACACGAGGATTTTCAGTCCTCTGCTCTACCAACTGAGCTACCTGGGCCAATGTAAGTCTCGAATATAATATAGGCGAATTGACTCCCGTGTCCAGTATTTTTTTTAAAAATTCACGATATTATCAGTTTTTTTCGGATGGCTTGAAATCACTTATTTTTAACAGGATGCTACGACACTTCCTTCTCTCACTAGG
>BNWE01000129.1 GCA_025998595.1 Alphaproteobacteria bacterium
TTTGGCTGTTATCTGAAAAGGTGGTTTAGTAAACATGCAGTCAACTCTATACTATCAGAATGATAGTATCATATGATGACAATAATAGCCAGCCAACGTGACGGTGGTTGCATTATTTGTGTTTTTTCTTGTCTATTTTGCCTCAGCTGTAACGAGCCAGGATAAATTGCCGATTGTTTTTGAGCTAGGAATTTACAGCCAGAACTTTTTTCCCAAGTTCTTTTAGTGAGCCATCGTTGTTGACGTAGGAATATAGAGTCGCTGTTGTTATATTTAGTTTTTTAGCAACCTCATAAGCCACTGACTTTGTATTTGCCATTGCAGCCATAGCCATTCGCAACGTTGCGGCATCCATTTTTCGTGGTCTGCCACCCATGCGTCCTCTGGCGCGAGCAGCTTTCAGGCCAGCATTGGTTCGTTCGATAATTAACTCTCGCTCAAACTCTGCAAGTGCGGCGAACAGTCCAAATACGAGTCGACCATTGGATGTGGTCGTGTCAATCTGAGCGCCATGGCCAGCGAGAACTTTGAGGCCAATTTTCTTCTGACGAAGATCGTCCACTATGGTTACAAGGTTTTTTAAGTCTCGCCCTAACCGATCAAGTTTCCATACAACCAGTACATTTTCCGGTTGCAATGCTTTTAAGCAAGACAATAGTCCAGGTCTATCTTCTTTTTTACCAGAAGCTTCATCTTGGTAGATACGATCTTCATGGACTCCGGCGGCAAGTAGAGCGTCACGCTGCAAATCTAAATTCTGGGATCCATCACTTTTGGAAACTCTCATGTAACCGATCAACATAAAATTTCACTTTCTCATACTAAAAAACTTGCGGATATGGTATCAAATTTAGCACTGATTAATCAACGGCTTTTTTTGTGAGAATAAGCTGCCAAAGCTATAGTTTTGCTTATCACAAAATAAACGGACGTTTATTTTGTGATAACTGACGGAGATGGATTAAAAAATCGGTTTCTCAATTTATGCCGAAAAAGCGTAAATCAGCGACAGAAAAATGGATTTACGCTTTTTGTTGCTTTTTGCTGTAAAATCAATTATAATAATCCAACAAACAACGATTTGAGATATTAAAATGACTGAAAAAACGTATTTTGAACGTACATTGACCCAAGAAATAATGAGAATTTCTAGAAGCTTTAAGGCTATTCTTATAAATGGCCCAAGGCAAATCGGCAAAACAACGCTATTGAAGCACGCTACCGAAGATGATCGAAGATATGTAACTCTTGACAATCCGTCCGATCTATTGCTGGCCAAGAACGATCCAAAGGGATTTCTGGATATCTATAAGCCACCGGTTATCATCGATGAAATACAATATGCTCCGGAATTATTTTCTTATATCAAAATATTACTCGATAATTCAGATAAAACCGGAAGTATCTGGATGACAGGTTCACAGCAATATAACATGATGAAAAATGTTACAGAGTCTTTGGCAGGACGAGTCACAATAATCGATATGCTTGGATTTTCACTTTATGAACGCGAAAGTCTTGGCGCTAAGCAGAAGCCATTTTTGCCATCGCCAACATCGCAAAATATACTAGTGAAAAAAGGTATATCTGACACTTTTCGAATTATTTGGCAGGGATCATTTCCTGAGGCTATTGCGAAAGATACAAAAGATCGCATGGCTTTTTATGATTCATACGTTCGCACATATCTTGAACGTGATGTACGTCAGTTGATAAATGTAGGAAATGAAATCTCTTTCCTGAAGTTTTTGAAAGTTGTTGCTGCACGCACGGGACAAGAGTTGAATATTGAAGATATTGCAAGGAATGTTGGAATCGCTCCATCTACGGCAAAAAATTGGCTGTCTGTTCTTAAAACATCCGGCATAATATACTTGTTGCAACCTTATTTCAAAAACATCACAAAGCGTTTAACAAAAACGCCCAAACTTTATTTCTTAGACACCGGATTAGCCGCGTACCTCGCAGGCTGGACAACGCCGGAAGCGCTTGAAATAGGAATCTCGTCCGGAGCCTTCTTTGAAACCTTTGTAATAAGCGAAATTTTAAAATCCTATTATCACAACGGTGAAAATCCATCTCTTTGTTTTTTCCGAGATGAAAAAGGAAATGAAATAGATATACTTATTCAGAAAGACGGGAATTATTATCCAATTGAAATCAAAAAGCATGCAACGCCAAATTTCAAAGATGTTGCGGCGTTTAAAATTTTTGCGAAATTGGAATCTTTGGGATACGGATGCGAGATTTGCTTAACCACAGAAATACAGCCGCTTTTGCAAAATGCGAACGCAATTTCCGTATGGGATATGTAGTTAAATGTGAGTTTGAAACTTGAGTTCAATATTAAGCCATTGCTGGATTTTGCTGTCAGCTGAATAGTTGCCGCTAACGTGACGGTAGATCCTTTTTCTTTATCAAAGATTGTGCTTCGCATACATTTCGAAGATAGCGATAGCATTAATGCTCGTTCTGTCAGTACTTTTCAGGTACTATCGAGTGGCAATGATGATTTTGAATTATGAAAGCAGAAACAGAAAAACAAAATTTAGTGAAACTGAAAGGGCAATTGGAGCGTGTAACATTCGAAAACGAAGAAAATGCGTATACCGTTGCCAAGATAAAAGTCTATGGATGCAGTGACTTAGTGACTATCGTTGGAAATATTCCATCTCCAACGCCTGGAGAAATTTTAAGCCTATCCGGCGAGTGGATTGAGCATCCGAAATTCGGAGAGCAATTCAAAGTGGTTTTTTGCTCCTGCGAAGTTCCATCTTCTGTTGATGGTATTGAGAAGTATCTCGGATCAGGCTTGATTAAAGGAATTGGACGCAAAATGGCTCGACGTATCGTCAAGAAGTTTGGCGAGAGAACGTTGGATATCATCGAAGAATCCGCCGATAAATTGCTGGAAATCGAGGGAATAGGTGAGTATCGCATAGATATGATAAAAGCCGCCTGGAGTGAGCAAAAGGAAATTCGATCGGTTATGGTTTTTCTGCAAAGTCATGGTGTTTCGTCTGCCTATGCGACAAAAATTTACAAAAGATACAGCAACGAGTCGATTGCTGTTGTGAAGAAAAATCCGTATCGGTTAGCTCATGATATAGTTGGAATTGGCTTTTTGACTGCAGATAAAATAGCTCGAAAGCTCGGTTTTGATGAAAAATCTCCGCTGAGAGCGGCTGCTGGAATTATGTTTGTGTTGCACGAGTTCACGGACAAAGGAGACGTCTATACTCCATACGAAGAATTGCTTTCAAAATCCGGGGATATGCTGGGAGTTGATGAATCAGTTCTGGAAATAGCGATGAAATCTCTTTTGGCCGAGAAAACCAGCGTGACGCTGGACTCAGTGGTTGCACCACAGGCGATTACTCATGCTGAGGCAGTTTCGACATTGCAAACAGAGCTCGCATACCTTTCGGAAGGTAGCGAAGCAGAAAATGCCAGTCCGGCTCGGACCGCACACGATGAAGAAGGAGGCGAAGCCAGTGGAGGATCCAACGTCACGTTGGTCACGTTGGCGGTATACCTTTCCGGATATCATTTGGCTCGCCCATTCAGAAACGAAGTGCATCAAGTGGCGAAACAATCCGATTTGCCACAAAGACCTCTCGAGGTGTTTTGAAGTTTAACACTTTCCGTGGTCGATCATTAAGTTTATTTTCAATTTCCCTAAT
>BNWE01000130.1 GCA_025998595.1 Alphaproteobacteria bacterium
ATGCAACCTCTGATTTAAATTGTGCACTATATTGTTTGCTCATATTTTATTATCCTTTTCTTAATACTCAATTATAACTCTTTTCTTCCGCTCTCTGGAGCTGGTCTAAAAAACGGGGTGCATATTAGATCTCATCGGGATATTCTTTCAACGATGGTATAAATTTGAGAAACTGTCGAATGTTTTTTTCATAGAACTTTATTGCTACGCCATGTTCTCGCATTTTCAGAACGTTATCAGGAACCTCCTTCTCTCCATTTGGAAATTCTTCTTTTGATAGCCACAGAACAATTGCATCTGGTTTTAACGTTTGATTCAGCAAAGAATACAAAGCAAAATGCATATCGTACATTCTTTCTGGATAAGAAGTCAGGGAAACAATCAGTTGTGTAGTCCTCTTGATTGATGTAATACCCAACCCTTTGAAATTATCAATTTCCTTTTGCACCTTTTTTTATTTATGTGAAGAATATCATCTATTCTTGGTTCTTTTTTTCTGAAAATTTTTTTTATTATTTTTCCAAAACTCATTTCCATTCCTTCAATATCCACGATGATGAATTGGCTTTATAATCTCCGCCGATGCCGAATTCTAACTGAACATTGCATTCTTTACAAACGGATTCTTCAGGAATATTTTCCTTTGTGCGATCTCCTCCGTTTGCAAATACAAGCTCATCCTTTGGATATTTTTCTCTGGCTTTCCGAATACCATCGCAGGCGGATCCGTCGTCGTCGTTGAATTCCAGTACGTCCACGACACCCTTTAGGTTTTCACAAATGACTCTGCGGGTTTTGAAATTCATGAAATTCTTGCCTTTTTTCCGACATAGCCATTCGTCGGAATTTAGCAAAACAATAACTCCGTCGGATTTCCGAGCAGCGTCTTTTATCATCTCGATATGCCCTTCATGAATCGGATCGAATCCTCCGCTCACAATATACAGCTTGAAGCTGGACATCTTTTCTTCACCTGGAGGCGATAGCATTAGTGGGTCCAGCATCATGCTGGCAGCATGCACTGGGCCATCAACGGCGATAATCTGAGCGTTTCCCAACTCCAGTAGACGCTGAGCTAGCGCGTAGTCGTTGCCTCCCTTTTCGGTTCTATCTCCAAAAAAGATAATTTTCTCGGTTTTATATCTTTTTCGCAGATGATCCGCAACTTGATCCTTGCCAAAACCATGACGAACAATGTCGATACTGATGTTTCCACCAACGGAAATATCGTACTGTGGATATAATTTCGATAATTCTTCGGCAATGGCTTCGCGTTCCCGGTGTTTATCGTCCCACGCTTTGTACAAAACTCGAGCATCTTGAGGACAATCGCGACCAAGTACACTGAAATTTACCATGCCACGTCGCTTTTCGATATAATTCGGATACAGCTCGTGAGGATACGCCGTATTTTTGCGATACTCCTCCAATTTCTCCATCAATGACGGCTCAGGAGTGAAATCGTTCTGATACACCATAGACCAATTGCATTTGCCTTTTATTGTTTGTGATTGCACCACATGCGTTTCATTATCGGATCCAACGTCACGTTGGTGCAGTTCGTTTCCCATAGAGCAGTAAATGCCTGCGATTTTGTTTAGAACTCTAGCTGGAACTTGCTCTTTTATCTTTTCCAAATCCGATCCAGAAACAATATAGAACACTCGATTTTCGAGAAACTTCTCAAAAAAATCCGCAAATTCCTCAGTCATGGGAAGACGAGCAGGAGTCAATGTACCATCCATATCAGCCACAAACGTGACGGTGCTTGCAGAACGGGCGTTTTCCTTTGTTGATTCATCTTCAACATTGCAAGTACATCTCGCACACCCTGCGGCTGGAGGCGAAGCCATTAGCGCGTGTGGTGCAACCACGCGGCCGTAGGCATCGTCGTATCTTACGATATCAGCTTCATCGAGAATGTCTCCAAGCTGAGTTTCTTTTACGATTAGAACTTCGGTTCCGATATTTTTTAAGCGATGAACGGCTTTTTGGGGAATTTCCACGGTATCACCGGCTTTGTAGGTTTCGACGGATTCGTTAACCGTCACTTCGGCAATTCCATCGATAATCGTCCATTTTTCAGAGCGATGCTCATGGGATTGCAAAGATAAACTCGCTCCTGGATTTACGGTAATGGTCTTTTTTATGAAACCATCGCCAATTTCATCTACTTTCCAGTGTCCCCAAGGCCTTTTGCCACATTCATTGATTTTATAAGTCGTCATTTTATCTGCAACGTTTGGCATAAATTCCTCTTATTTCTGAAAAAAATTTCGAATATTAACTTAACACAACAAATTTCGAGTTTGCAACAGAGATATTCTGGAGATAAACTAGCTCTGGAGCAACAAAAATATTACACTTTTTTATCGAATGTATGTCTGCTATTGTTAACAGAGCTTCTTGGTTATGGAGAGTTGATGTCTAAAGAAGAGCCAATTATATCGTTCGATAATGTTATGTTGCATTACGGAGACGGAGCTCCTGTCTTAAAAAATGTTTACCTTTCTTTATACAAGAAATCCTTTCATTTTCTCACGGGAGCTAGTGGAGCGGGAAAAACGACGCTCATGAGACTGCTATATATGGGGATAAAGCCATCGTCTGGAGTATTGAAAATTTTCGATAAAGACGTGACCGAGATATCGCGAGATGAGATGTTTGAAATAAGACGGAAAATAGGAGTTGTGTTTCAGGATTTTAATCTGCTAAATCATCTGACAGTGTTGGAGAACGTTGCTATGCCACTCAAGGTCATTGGCGAAAGTGAAAAACGTCGAGAAAATCAGGCCAAAGAAATTTTGGATTGGGTTGGTCTTGGCGGATGTTTTAATACTTCTCCAGCTGTTCTATCTGGTGGACAAAAGCAGAGAGTCGCGATTGCTCGAGCCGTAATTGCACGGCCGGCCATACTTCTGGCGGACGAGCCAACGGGAAATGTCGATGAGCAGATAGCCAATAAACTCATGGGGTTGTTCTACGGAATGCATAAAATGGGAACATGCGTCATAGTTGCGACGCACTATCGGCAGTTCGTTGATACTTTCCATTACAATGAGCTGCGAATAGAGAACGGTAAGATTTGCGCGAATAAGTCCAATAAACCAAGCGTTGAACTGGGGAGAAAACCCTAATGAAGTTATCTTTTAAGCAAGATTTCGATTTTGATTTTTATAGCGATAAAACAAATCGTTTCATAGCATTTATTATTGGATTTCTCATGTATTCGCTTACCATAGCTGTGATGAGTTGCTTTTTTACCTATAACCTGACTTCCGATTGGAACAAATCGCTCAAAGGGCATATGACAATCGAGTTTCAATCCAGTCTCGATGGAACCGATGAAACACTTACGGAAAAACAAATCAGCGATATCATTGAGATCGTTAGGGCAACAGATGGTATGAAATCTATTCGGAAATTGCAGGAATCGGATATTTTAAAAATTATTGAACCGTGGCTGAGTGGTACATCGATTCCAGACGATTTCCCTTTTCCTACAATATTTGATGTCGATGTCTGAGAAGTCCTGTACTTCCGGATACCCGCCGCGAAAAGCTATTTTCAGAATCTCTCTTTTGTCATAGCCTTTTATCTGGGATGGGAATTCGTTCTGAAACAACATTTGCATGAACTTTG
>BNWE01000131.1 GCA_025998595.1 Alphaproteobacteria bacterium
ATAGCAATCTTACGACATCTCGCATTAAATCTACTAAAAATGGCGAAGACAAATAGTGTGCATTATAAAAGAGTCTCTATAAAAAAATTCAGAAAAATGGCAGGCTGGAACGACTCCGTACTTGCTGGTGTTCTTGCTCAAAATTTTTCATGAGGCCGCCCTGCTATACTAACACTATCACCTTTTTTTATGGCCCATCCATTTTTCATAAAATACATTTCATGTATATATTTATATATTATAGAGAGAGTGCCGGCCGTTGTTAGTCAAATGGTTACCTCTCAGCACGATACTAGACATGCTTACTGACATTCGAAATATATGCGTAAGATTAAGAGTATGGTTGGAGTCTCTGACAATAATTTGGTCTTGATTTTCCAAACAGCGACACTTTCGTTATTTGAGCATATGATGTATCATAAAAACGTGTTTTATGGAGTTTGCTGTGTCGTTGGATATTTCTGAAATAACGCCCTATAATTTTTCTGTTGTTGAACCTAAATGGCAGGAGTTTTGGTATAAAAATCATACGTTTAAATCGGTTTTTGATTCGAAAAAACCCAAGTGTTATGTGTTGGAAATGTTCATGTATCCTTCCGGAAAGGTTCACATAGGACACGTTCGGAATTACACAATTGGTGACATAATTAGCAGATTCAAGAGAGCATGTGGCTATTCGGTACTGCATCCGGTTGGATGGGATGCGTTTGGATTACCGGCCGAAAACGCGGCTCTAAAGAACAAAAGCCATCCGAAAGATTGGACATATCAAAACATCGACGTCATGAGAAATCAGATAAAATCGCTAGGGTTTTCCTATGACTGGAGTCGAGAGTTCGCCACCTGCGATCCGAAATACTACGCATTTCAGCAGAAAATATTCCTGGCGATGTATGAAAAAGGACTCATATACAGAAAAAACTCCGAAGTAAATTGGGATCCGGTGGATAATTGCGTATTGGCCAATGAACAGGTCGTCGAAGGCAGAGGGTGGCGCTCCGGAGCAATTGTGGAAAAAAGAATGCTGTCACAGTGGTTCGTCAAAATTACCGACTACGTCGAAGAACTCCTGTCAGACCTAAATGACCTGAACGAATGGCCGGAAAAAGTCAGAATTATGCAGGAGAACTGGATCGGAAAATCCGAGGGATGCGCTATAAATTTCCAGCTTGACGCCAACGTGACGTTGGGTCCTTCTGCTGACTCAGCTTCAGCGCCGCAAGCACATCTCGCACACAATGCAACCAGTAGAGTAAACTGGTCCAGCGGCACGCTGGTGTTTACGACGCGTCCGGAGACAATTTTCGGTGCGACATTTCTGGCGATATCGCCGGATCATCCAATTGCGCTGGAATTGGCGAAAACAAACGGAAAAATCAAGGAATTCATTGAGGAATACAAAAAAGGCTATGTCTCGACGGAATTTCTGGAGAAGCAAGAAAAACTGGGAATAGAAACTGGCATTTTTGTTGATCATCCGTTTTTGGAAAAGAGCCTGCCGGTATTTATCGCCAATTTCGTGCTAATGAACTACGGAACCGGCGCTATTTTCGCCACTCCCGCTCACGACGAGAGAGATTATGAATTTGCAGTGAAGTACAATCTGCCGATTATTGATGTGGTTCGTCCCGACGAAAATGCGACGGACAAGCGTCTTCCGTATTGGGGAAGTGGCACGCTAATGAATTCTGAATTTCTAGATGGCATGAATTTAAAAGACGCCCGAAAAACTGCCATTGATAAGTTGTGTGAAATAGGAATCGGAGAGCGGAAAAAATTCTATAAACTGCGGGATTGGGGAATTTCAAGACAACGCTATTGGGGATGTCCGATTCCAATGGTTCATTGTGAGAAATGCGGAGTAGTTCCACTGAAAAGCGAAGATCTTCCGGTGCTGCTGCCGGACGACGTAAGTTTCGATAAGCCTGGCAATCCGCTGGATCAGCATGCCACCTGGAAACACGTGAAATGCCCCATATGTGGTGCTGACGCCACGAGAGAAACCGATACGCTGGACACGTTCGTGGATTCCTCCTGGTATTTCCTTAGATTCTGTGTAGATGATCACGAAGGTTCAGATCTGCTCTCATTTAAGGACATCGAGCAGTGGATGCCGGTCGATCAGTACATTGGCGGCATTGAACACGCCATACTTCATCTGCTATACGCGAGATTCTTCACAAAAGCGCTTGCCGACTGCGGATTTATAAAAGTCCGAGAGCCGTTCAGAAATTTGTTTACCCAGGGCATGGTCTGCAGTGTTACATATCAGAAAGAAAACGGCGAATGGCTATTTCCAAACGAAGTCGCTCGAAATATGGATGGAGTTCTTGAGGTTGCATCCACCGGCGAAAAGGTCATTGTGGGACGCATCGAAAAAATGAGCAAATCCAAGAAAAACGTCGTGGATCCGGATGCCATAATTAAAAGCTATGGAACGGATGCTCTGCGTCTGTTCGTTGTTTCCGATACTCCTCCGGAAAAGGATTTCTCGTGGTCCGATGAGGGGCTGGAAGGATGCTGGCGTTTTGTCAATCGTCTCTGGAGATTGTTCGTGTTTGTGCAATCCTGTGGTGTGTGCGCGAAGGAATGCACGATCGATGTGAATATTAATGGTCTACAGAACAACGTAATCGAGACATATAAGGCGTTTCATCTTACCGTAAAAAATGTGACCGATGCTCTCGATGGGCGCGGCATGAACCGAGCCATCGCTCACATAAGAGACAGCGTGAATTCCATATATGCGTGTCTGAATGATATCGAGGCGAACAAAGGTGTATTTTCCGTTATTATTCGCGATCTCATAAAATTACTGTCGCCGATTGTTCCGCATATTTGCGAGGAAGCTTGGCATATGTTCGGATTTGATGGGCTTGCGTCGGATCAAAATTGGCCTTCGTATGATGAAAAGTATCTGATTAAGTCAACCATAAGCCTTCCGGTTCAGGTAAACGGCAGATTGCGCGGCACAGTCAGCGTTTCTATCGATGATCCGGAAGATGTGGTTTTCGAAAAGGCGTTATCCATCGATAATGTTAAAACCGCAATTGGCGATAATCCATTGAAAAAGAAGATATTTATAAAAGGGAAGATAATTAATTTTGTTGTATAGAGTTTTCGTATTATTTTTATTGGTTGGCTGCTCCGCGCGTCCTTTGTATTACGCAAGTCCGGATGCTGAAGACACTACCACCGGTTGTTCCATCGACGTTGACGTCATTGCGGAGCGAGAAGGTCAGAAGCTTAGATCCTATTTGCTTGATACTCTCCGAGATATAAAAATATCTTCAAAATCAGCTGATAAGCGTTTTAGATTGAAGATCGCTCTGACATCTTCCGAAAAAAAGTATGCATTTTCTACTGATGGAAACGCCAAAAGAATTCTGTTTTCATATGTGGCGCGCACACAACTGCTGGACGAAAACAAAAACATCCTGATGAACCGTGATATTTCCGTTTCCACCGGCTATAACATATCGCATTCGCATGGAGAAATTTCGCTGTCCATCTACGGCCGCAATAATGAAGCCCTCATAAAAGAGTCTCTATAAAAAAATCCAGAAAAATGGCAGGCTGGAACGACTCCGTACTTGCTGGTGTTCTTGCTCAAAATTTTTCATGAGGCCGCCCTGCTATAC
>BNWE01000132.1 GCA_025998595.1 Alphaproteobacteria bacterium
CTTTCGGAGTAATTTCAAATTCATCATAAAGATTGTAAAGTGTTGAGCTGTCAGCATCTAAAATGTATCCCTTCAGCGCGCCCATTCGCAGATGCTCCAAAGTTATCGCATGTTTGTTACGCATCGACTGAAGATGATCCGTAATTACTTCCGCCATCGCTTGCAATTCAGTTTCGCTGCCAAAGGCGCGAATGCCTTGAACCTCTTCCGGCAACACAACATCGTCGTGCGGAATGTGCGGAATCGAAAATGACCGCATCTTGCGTTTGCCTTGTATCCCCACAGTCCCAGGAGCTCCAGGATGTTGCGTCGGTAGTAGATTCAGTACGCCGTTGCGCTCTTCGATGGCGATATTTCTTGTACGCACGGATTTTTGTGGAAATAATTTTAGCGATTCCAGTTTTCCGTACATGTTCGGCAGCAGATTCAAAGATGCCGTTAGCGATGTCATATCGAACGCAGAATTTTCAAATGGATTGTTCATAGTTTTTTCTCCTTAAGCTGATTGTCTTATTACTAAACCGCGAGCCTCTAAATCTTTTTTGATTTTCTTTTTCTGATTTGCAGTTGCGCCATTAGGAAATACAACTGCTCCACTCGCGACAATTGCATCACGCGCAATCATCAAAGATTTTTTTACTCCGTCGGTTGCGTCTACATCCTCTAAAAGAACACCAGCCGCTGTTTCGCTTCCGTCCAACACCTCATTTTGTGCTCCAGTTGGTAGATATACGGACTTTATTTCGTCGGTTGCCGTTTTGATTCCAACGATGCTTCCGAGTTTTAGATTTTGTCCAGCAGCGACTGTCACGACCTCGCGACAGTAATTTTTATCTGCTTCGTATTTGAGTAGATCGCCCAAATTTTTGTTTTCCTCGATAGCCATTTTTTATCTCCCTAGTCTAGCTTTTGCAGCAGAAATCACTGGATTTTCAGCTGTTTTTTCCTGATGGTACACAGTACTCATGATCTCACTGTCGTGATCTGCGATTGCATTTTGAGTACTCACGGATGCCAGCAATTTTTCTTTCACCTGCTCAGGCGTTAATTGCTGCTCAATGAACTCCGCCATTTTATTTTCGGCGTGAGCCAATTTGCAGAGTTTTGAAATCTCCAAAATCTCTGCGCGATACGTTTCGATGTCTTCAGCCATATTTTTCCCTCCAATAATTTGTAGACATTTTCGACCATCACAAACCTCATCCGCTAAACCAAGTGAAAGCGAATCCGCACCAAAATATGTCGCCGCTTGAGTAGCCTTGACCTGAGCAGATGAGACGTTTCTATTTCTTGCGACTACAGCAACAAACATTCCATAAAGACGATTAACTTCTTTCTGCAAATCGGAAATCGCATCATCCGAAAGTGGCTCATGCGGCGATAAATCATTTTTCTTATCACCAGCAAAAATCGTCGTGTATTTTATGCCCTCTTTTTTGTCGTATTCGCTTATATCTAAATGCGTGGCGATAACGCCTATACTTCCAATTCCTGAAGTTCGATTGACGAAAATTTTTGAAGCCGCAGAGGCAATCGCATACGCTGCCGAAAATGCATGATCGTTTGCAAAGGCATAAATTGGTTTTGCTTCGCGAGATTCATAAATGAAATCCACCAGATCAAACAGTCCGCCAACTTCGCCTCCAGGACTATCGATGTCTAATAAAATAGAATTGACTTTTGAGTCTTCAAGAGCTGTTGCAACCAACTCGTGAATTTCATTATATGATGTCGTTACGAAAAAATGCGAGTCGCACTGGCAATTTTTTGTAAGCAAACCATGAATTGGAATGACAGCAATACTATTATGTATATTGTATGCAATTTCTTTTTCTGCAGGAAACCACTCCATACTGGAAATCATTTCCAGTGATTGCGGATTAATTAATAGTGGTTTATTCAGCATCTTTTGAATCATCGTTTTCCTCGTTTATATTCTGTGAGTCGAATATCAATCCCATCTTTTTTGCACGTTCGTTATCGGCTGCAATTTCTGCGTCTATTTCTTCGATATCATAGCCAAGTTCAGAAACAACCTCTGCGCGAGATTTGAATCCGCAGCGAACCGCATTCATTTGTGCATTTTGTTCTTTCAATGGATCAACCCAAGCGAATCCCTGTGGAATCCATTTCACCAAAGAAAAAGTTGGATCATCTGGAACCTTTATCGCATCAGATAAAATCGCCAGTTCAATCCATTTGTTCCAAATTGGTCGACACAATTGAAACACGATTAAATTATGTTGCAGCGATGTGCACTTCCGACGGAACTCAACCAATCCTGCTCGAATCGATGAGTAATTTACATCGCTCAAATCGCCTGTAAGTTGTTCGTAGGTAATTCCAAGCCCAACAGAAATGGCGCGAAGCTGTTGTTTTATAAAAACTTCGTAGGTTCCGCCAACATCAGCTGGAGAAGAAAATTTCACATCTTCGCCTGGATCTAAAAATTGCATTGTCCCAGGTTCAAGACCAGCAAATGCAGCTCCGTGTTCGTTGGCGTTTCCCTCTCCAAACATGTCGGTTTCTGAATCTAAACGAGTTACGAATCCAGCAAACATTGCCGCCGTTTTTTTGCGCACCAATTCGGCATCTTCATATTGATCGAGATCGTGCAATTTCAGAAGAACATTACTCAGCCACGGTTCACCGCGAATTTGTCCAGGTCGCAGCGGTTTGAAAATATGCAAAATTTCAGATGCAGGAATACGGACGCTTTCGAGTAACTGAAAACTATTTTCTCCTGGATGCTCTGTATATAAGTGGTAGGCAACTCGTTTTCCGGTTTTATCGAATTCGATGCCGGATCTGATAATGTTTCCATTTGGTAATGCTTGATCTTTTGATGAATCCAAATGTTCAGATTCTAGCACTTGCAATTTCAACGGAACAGTTGCTTTTTTCTTATCGATTTTCAAACGCACAAAACAC
Source organism: Alphaproteobacteria bacterium (assembly GCA_025998595.1). The sequence continues at coordinate 2,932 of BNWE01000132.1, forward strand.
TCACCACATTCAATAACACTTCTCAAAACCAACGATTGAAAGCCATAAAAGTCCACAACCCCCGCGCTGTCAGCTTCATCTGTCCAACTCAACCACAAATCCTGGATTCTCCGTCGAAAATCTTGATCTTTCGCTTTGGATTGCGGCTTGATTCCAGTGCCAATGCAATTCGAAACAATCGAATCAATGGCATTTGCAGCGTATGGATTTTTGCGAACTATGTCATGTGATCGTGTCCGCAATGTGCTCAAACTTGAGGCCAGAAGTGTATTGATGGACGAGCTCGACGGATACCAATTGCCAAGCCGTTTTCCATGTCCGGCTCCATCGTATGGTGCCGAGGCTTTTTTCTTGAAGAGGTTGGTGAGTGACTCAAATATTTTCATTTTAAGCCTTTTGTAGTTGTGAAGAAAACACGACGTTTGTTGGTTTTTTCCTGATCATCCAAGCCTGCTTTTATGCGATTCCGAAAATTCAGTAGATCCTGCAAATCAACACTTGCGTATTGTATGCGAGTGTCTCCATACCAAACGGAAGTAACCCGTCGGCCAGACTGCAATTCGCTGATTGCCTTTTCTATCGATTCAAGATTTTCTCGGTTAAACATAAAAATCCAACACTCCCTACATATTGCTTATTCAGTGTTGAAGAAAAAATGTCTAAAAGGATTTTTGTGTTACGAATGAATTATTGTGGATG
>BNWE01000133.1 GCA_025998595.1 Alphaproteobacteria bacterium
AGGGAAATTGAAAATAAACTTAATGATCGACCACGGAAAGTGTTAAACTTCAAAACACCTCGAGAGGTCTTTGTGGCAAATCGGATTGTTTCGCCACTTGATGCACTTCGTTTCTGAATGGGCGAGCAATTGATCAGCTGGTATCTTTGCTGCTTTTTTATGTGTTTTTATATCATGTAAGTTCGCTGTATGAGGCCTTAATGTTTGAAATTGTTCAAATACCAACAAAAAACTTGATAATTTTCATGAGGCCGCCCTGGCTTACCACCCTCCCCATCTTTTCATTCAAAATAAGATGAGCTAAACTGTTGATGTATTTAACAAAGTGAGGGGTTATGCATTTTAGAAAAACAGGGGGGGGTGTGTCGGATTTGTCAAAATGTGTTGAAAGCAATCTGAAACAAAAGGTCCAAAACATTGACAAAAGACTTATTCTTGCAATCTCAGATTGCGTTGCAGCAAGTCTCGCGACCAAGAGCGTAAATTCTTACGAATGGATCAATGTTCTTCCAAATATTTGCACAAAAAAAGCACAAGAAAGCCGCATTCGTAGACTTTTAAAAAACAAGAAAATCACCATTGTCGAATTTATGAAAAATTTTGTGCGGGAACTCATTGATATTCTACTAAAAAAGGCGAAACAATAACTTTGATAATGGATCAAAGCCAGATTCTGGAAGATAGGCAGTGTCTGATGATTTCTATTCGTTTTGAAAATAGAGCGTTGCCTGTTCTTTGGACAATCGTGGACACGAAGGGAGCTATCGGATTTGATGTGCAAGAAAAAGTCCTCAATCAGCTTTTGGAGATAATACCGCCGGAGGTTGAGATTTTGCTGGCGGCAGATAGATTCTATGGGACCAAAAATTTTGTCGAATGGTGTCAAAAGGCTGGCTGGCATTACCGAGTGAGATTGAAAGCAAATCTAATATTCCAATATGAAGGTAAAAACATAACCGCGAAAGATGTTGGCAAACTTCCGGAATTAAAGGCCGGCAAGGCAAATTTTAATGGGGCAAATATTCAAACGAATTTGGGATATCTTCACGAAGAAGGACACGACGAAGCATGGATTATTGCGATGGACTGCGATCCTTCTAAAGAAACAATTTTGGATTACGGACAACGCTGGGGCATCGAATGCATGTTCTCGGATCTAAAAAGTCGTGGATTTTCAGTGACGGAAACACATTTGAGAGATGTGGAACGACTGAAAAAACTGTTGCTTATTCTGGCCATTGCGCTTTACTGTGGAGCCTCTGTGGGCCTGGCTGAAGAAGTAAAGGAAAAGTATACAGAGAAAAAACAAAACAGATCTAAAAGATCCTTTTTGACAAAAGGGTTGGCAACCATCTTCTCGATGATCGTCTCGTCTACTTTCTTTCACGAGTTGTGGGCTCACGTGTCGTGGATCACGTAAAAAGATAAAGGCGGGTGGTAAGGATAATATATGATGACGGAATTATTTATGAGGGGGAATATTCGAGTATTTGGCCGAATGGACAGGGAAAAAAGACATATCCTGATGGAAGTATCGTCGAAGGAGAGTTCGTGGAAGGCTGGCAAAACGGAAAAGGAAAGAGAACGTGTCCAGATGGAGTCTATAGAGGAACGTTCAGAAACGGTAAGCAACAGGGAAAAATAAAAATGGAATGCAATGATGGAAAAATCGTATACGGAGATTTCGTGAACTGTAAAATGCCGATTGCAACCATTGATTCTGGAGTTGGAAGTGAACGCGGAAGAAGAAATGTTTACGTCTTCCGAAAAACTCCAGGACGCTAGGAAAACGCCATACATCCGCCACCACTCTTCCATTTTTGAAGCACATCTCAGCAACTCGTTGAAAACACATCGAAATTTCGTGAGCGGAACAAGTGATTTTCACTTTCCCACCCTGAAACGACCGCTACTCCAGAGCTTTTGGTCGAACTTTTGCACTTGAGTTTTTAGTTAAATTTCAGAAAACTCCTTAGGCTGAGGGCTTAGATGGCAATTTGGAGACGATTCTCCAGTTCCGCTCGTTTGGAGAATAATCGGAGATTTGGAGAGGTCCTTGCAGGACATGCGATAATTTTTTCATTAATTTAAAACACATTTAACGCCACAAAAGCCTCAGGGACAGAGGACTTGAGGGATGTCTTGCATTCTAGTAAACAAAAATAAACGGGTGCAGCGTCACGCTGCTGGTGGAGTTGACGTACCCATTTACGAACTCATTCACCAGTTCCGCTCGCTGGCTTTCACTTAATATACAACGACTTATGAAAAACTCAAAAATGAGGTGACATGCACTATCTTGACGTACCTTTCTCACGAACTCCTGGAATCTCTTGTTCCGCTTCGCGAATTCGTGTGTATTTTCAATGGATTACCAAATGTTTGCTTAAAAAATAGCGACTGCTAAGTGAATGTCCAACAAAAACGAACTGATTTTTGTTGACAAACTGGAGATGGTCATGCTACAATATATGAGTTACAATATCCTGTGTATTTTTTGGAGACGTGAATGGATTCTATTACAAACGACCTAGTTTTCAAACTGTTATTTAGCGATGAACGCAGCAAGCGAATGTTGATTCATTTGTTAAGTAGTGTGGTTGGTTTTAAGGTCGTTGATGTGGATATTCGAAAAACCGAAATGATTCCTGAATTCATAGGCCGCAAGGAGTCTCGTCTAGACGTATTGGCCAAAGACGCGACAGGAAAGCTTTATAATGTGGAAATGCAGAAAGAATGTGATCCTTATATGCGGGAACGCTCGCTGTTCTATTGGTCCGAAGTGTTTTACAAGCAGTTACCGAAGAAAGGCAAATATAGCGATTTGCGCGAAACCATATGCATCACAATACTAGAGGAAAATCTGTTCAAAGATGATCGCTTTTGGCACACATACCATATGAGGGAAGATGAAATCCACGAATTGTTGACAGATATGGAAGAGATTCACTTCCTTGAAATAGCGAAAATGCATGAATTCAAAAAAGATAATCCGATTACTTTGTGGTTAGAATTTTTCAAAAGCCCACACTCGGAAGTTGTAAAAAAAATAGGTGAATTTGAACCAGTAATAAAGGAGGCTGTGCAAATGTTTGATATTGTGTTGTCAGATCCTGAGGCGCAGGAGTGGATACGAATGAGAGAAAAAGGTGAACACGATTTCTACTCTGCTATGGCGACTGCCGAGGAAAGAGGGAAAAGTGAAGGCAGAATGGAAGAAAAAATGGAAATGGCTCGTAGCGCAGTTGCAATGAACTTGCCGTTGGAACAGATCTCGCAATTGACAGGACTTTCCCCTTCAGAAATCCAATCATTGAGCTAGCATTGGTCGGCTACTTAACAAACATCGCTTCCTGATCTTTCCACAGTATCGGGAATTTCTTGTTGGTGATATCTTGAACCCTAACTCCGCATGAAATTACCCCCTAGATAAGAAAAAATAGAAAAAAATAAAAATATATCTTATGGTACTATTTATGCAACCTAATTAGGCGGTCTATTTTTTGTGAGGATGAGATGTATTTACCAGAATGGGCACAGAAGTTTAAAGAGCCACGTACGGAAATAAAGTGTATAAAAGGCAAATATTACAAGTATGAAGTCAGCCACAAGTACGCCCC
>BNWE01000134.1 GCA_025998595.1 Alphaproteobacteria bacterium
ATTTAGAAACAAAGACTTATGCGACAGCAGGAGAGATCCGTGCATATGTAGAAGAGATGTACGGCGTAAAATACAGCGATTCCGGAATGACTAATTGGTTGAAAGCAAACGGTTTTTCATACAGAAAGCCGGCGGTAGTTCCAGCGAAAGCGAATCCAGTTGAGAAGGAGAAATTTATAGAAAAGTATGGAGAATTGAAGAAAAACATCAAAGATGATGAGGTGATTTTATTGGAATTTTGAAGAAGCTTTCGAATTTGTAACCAAAGAGATAATTGCAAAAATCTGATATACTCTTGACGGCCATTTTCAATATAAGTTTACTATGCCATATACGTGCATTATATCACATAATATAATTAGTCGTCCCTGAAGAAGTCATTTTTTGTTAATATTTGAGTGTATAGAAAGCATTTGAGGCAGCTATTTTTTGCAATTTTTCATTATGCCGTCTATCTCTAACAAATCTAGCCTAACTGGAAAATGTTTTAAAATGAGTTATATAAACAAGCTCCCAGAGGCTGTTTGCGAGCCATTAGCGCCGTCTCCGGAATCATTGTTTTTCCTTAACAACATTTGCTCGCAATTTTACGCAGTTTTGAATCAACAAAATGTTGCAAAATGTTGCAAAAAACATGCGGCATTTTATCCGCAAACACACTCAAATATAAGAGCAAAACGACTTCTTCAGGGGCGACTACATACATTCTCAATATAATAGATGAGTTATGAAAAAACAAGCGTTTTATAATATATATGTTATCATATTTATATCTCTGTGGGGCAAATTTAGCATTAGCAACCAATTGCTCCAACTGGTATAGCAATCACCGTTTCGGATATGGGAATCGGCGAATTCACAAGACAAATGACCACTCCATGACCTACCTTTACTCCAATTTTCTCTAGGACTGAAAAATTCTTAGTTGCTGTGCGACTTGGCATCGCTGTTTTTTTTATTTCAATTGGGTACAAAACGCCATTTTGCTCCATTAGTAGATCGATTTCTTTCATATCCCGATCACGATAAAAATAAAATGGAGCATCTCGCCCGCGATTCCAAAATGACTTTAGCAACTCGCAAAAGACATACGTCTCGAACATGGCTCCGCTTAAATAACTCGCTTCCAAAATTTCTGGCGAGTTTATTTTTGCTAGATAACAAGCCAATCCCGTATCCAAAAAGTACAATTTTGGAGTTTTGATCAATCTCTTGGTGACATTTCTATAATACGGATACAACAAGTGCACCAATCCAGTGGTCTCAACAATCGATAACCAAGATTTCGCCGTTTTGTTATCAATGCCTACCTCTCTTGCAACTTCGGCCATATTAAGCAATTGCCCCGTACGCGAAGCAAGAAACGTTAGAAAAAGTAGAAAAGTTCTTTCGTCGGAAACTCTCATTAAGTCGCGAATATCTCTTTCAAGATACGTCGAAACATACGATCGAAAAAAGACAGACCAGTTGCTACCAACATCTTTATAAAATGCAGGAAATGAACCTTTCCAAATTTTGGCGTAGATTTCTCCTACATTTGCAGGATCTTTATACGAGAAATCTATGCTTTCCGGATCAAAGATTTGACATTTTCTTCCTAGAATTTCAGCATTTGATAATCCAAGCATATCCAATATCGCCACTCGCCCAGCCATAGATTCAGACACACCACGCATAAGACGAAATTTTTGTGATCCAGTCAGTAGAAACAACCCATTTTCTCGTTTCTCGTCCACAATCATTTTTATGCCAACAAACAACTCTGGAGCATATTGCACTTCATCAATAATCAGCGGATGCCTGTAAGTCTTCAAAAACAACATTGGATCACGCTGAGCAAGATTCCGAGCTTCACTATCATCAAGAGAAACGTAATTATAATCTGGAAAATCCTCCCTAAGCACAGTAGTTTTACCCACCTGCCGTGGTCCAGTAATCAATATAACTGGAAATTGTTTTCTAATTTCTTCAATAAAATCAGCAATTTCTCTTTTGATAAACATATCACCACCCAAATTCTCGGCTATATTGGAAACAAACTCCAATATAGCCGAAATCGTTGCAACATTGCAAGGTGCGCGCCGCACGATCATTTTCTTTTCTCGAGATCGAAAATAGCGTATCCGTCGAAGGTAGCAAAGCAGTAAACGGAGTCAACATCACGCTGGCGCTCGCATACGTTTGGGAAGGTACAGAAAGCGAATCCAACGTCATGTTTGCAAAATAAACGTCCGTTTATCTGGCAATACAAAATCATATCAAAAAATATATCAAGAATAACAAGAAAACTCATTGAAAAAATCTATGCAACAATTTATGGTGAATCGTAAGTTTTCTTATGGTGAGGATAAATGTTAATCGGGTACGTTCGTGTGTCTAAAGCTGACGGGTCTCAAGTTTTGGATCTTCAAAAAGACGCGCTTAAAGAATGCGGAGTAGGAGAAGATTGGATTTATGAAGATTTGGCTTCCGGAAGAAAAGACGATCGTCCTGGATTGAAAAATTGCTTAAAAGCGCTTCAACCTGGTAATACACTTGTTGTTTGGAAGTTAGATAGATTAGGAAGAGATATAAAACATCTTCTTCAACTCGTCGAAGAATTCAAAAATAAGAATGTAGGATTAAAGGTCTTGTCTGGAGCAGGAGCTCAAATAGACACCACAACTCCAAGTGGAAAGATGATATTCGGACTTTTCGCTGTTCTAGCTGAATTCGAACCCTAACTCCGCATGAAATTACCCCCTAGATAAGAAAAAATAGAAAAAAATAAAAACATATCTTGATGTTACGTTTTTGATATGGTACTATTTATGCAACCTAATTAGGTGGTCTATTTTTTGTGAGGATGAGATGTATTTACCAGAATGGGCACAGAAGTTTAAAGAGCCACGTACGGAAATAAAGTGTATAAAAGGCAAATATTACAAGTATGAAGTCAGCCACAAGTACGACCCGGAGCGTAAGCGTTCTGTCAAAAAGACGGGGCGCTTGCTGGGAAAAATCACGGAGAAGGATGGTTTTGTGCCATCTTCGAAGAATTTATTGCGCGACGCGATTAAAGAATTACCAAAAGTAGACATAAAAATCTACGGAATTTACGCATTATTCAATGAGTTGCTGAAAGACGAGATCGTTTCGCTGAAATCCGTATTCGGAGACAAAACGTCCGAGCAATTGCTGTCGTTTGCGCTGATGCGCTGGGCGTATCAGTCTCCGATCAAACGTTTGGCGGATTACCATTCACATGATTTTTGTTCGGAATTTTGGAGCAATGATCGTCTTTTGTCAGACAAAGAAATCACGTCCACGTTGAAAAATGTCGGAGAAAACAGAGAGTTAGTGCTCCAATGGATGAAAAAACTCTTGCCTGAAGGCGCTTCTGAAAACGAGAATTTTGTGCTAATGGATTCCACTCATGCCATAAGCGCATCAGAACATTTGCTAATAAATTCAAAGGGATACAATCCAAACTTCGATTTCGAGAAACAAGTCCGACTGATGTACATGTTTGCCCAAGGTCTCAAGAGGCCTGTCTATTATCGATTGATAAACGGAAATATCACAGATATCGCGTCCATGTCCTTGTGTATCAAGGAAATGGAGGTCGAAAATG
>BNWE01000135.1 GCA_025998595.1 Alphaproteobacteria bacterium
TGCAGCACATGCATTTTATCATCACCGCGGAGCTACTATACCACAATAAATGCGACAAGCTCCATTTCAATGGCCTAGAGTATACAACAAAAACGTCGCAAAATCCATACCCAATGTGACATTAGATCCATTTTCTGCTTCGCTATCCATGGTCCTTTCGTTCTTTGGGGAAAGGAGTATACTAAGGGCTAAGTTTTATTGAGGTAAAAGCATGGCAACGTTAACAGTCTTTATTCCCCTAGATTGCAGCACTCAGATAAGCAATGGTCATTTTTCATCCAGCAATTCCGTTTTTGAATCACGCATTATGGCCATGTTCATTTCCGTGAACAATGACAAAACCATGAACTAGAGTTGTACAGCAGTGAAGCCAATCATGTCAAATACACATACGATTTCCTATGAGAATCAAAGCATAGACTTCGAGTTGCGTCGTTCGAAACGAAAAACTTTGGCCATTCACATATATCCCGATGCGCACGTTGAGGTAAGAGCTCCACAATCTACCGCTCTGGATGAAATTTACAAGATCGTTCTCAAACGTGCAAAATGGATAAGGACAAAGCAAGCGTATTTTGAACAATCCCGAACAAAACATTCTCCTCGCAAATACGTTTCCGGCGAAGATCATTGGTATTTGGGAAAAAGATTGAAGCTAAAGATAAAGCTTGATATCGTTTGCAGAGTTGAAGTAACAGAAGAATATCTTTTGGTTTTGTCGCATCGTCCCCATGATAAGGAATTGACAAGGCAACTTATAACAGACTGGTTTAGAGCTCAAGCGCTAGAAAAATTCAACGAGCGTTTAGAATATTGCATCAAAAAATTTCCCAATCCCAAAAAGTTTACGCCAAGCAATTTGAGCATAAGGCGACTGTCCAGTCGCTGGGGATCAATGGCAAGCTCCAAACGCCTTACTCTAAATCTCAAGCTGATCCATATGCCGATTCCTTACATAGATTATGTCATTATCCATGAACTTTGCCATATCAAGCATATGAATCACAGTCCGAAATTTTATAAATTCCTAGAGGAGATTCTGCCAGACTGGAAATCGCTGAAGCAGAAATTGAAGGAAATGCGAGCCATCACATAGAAACGTCTCGCTTAAAAATCGAAAGTAAAGTCACTATGTCGTCGTTTTTAATTTTCGTGTCTTTGCTTTTTTCTTCTTGGAACCGTTGGTTCTTAATGTTTTGTATATAAATGGCACACAATCCGATAGATCGTCGATTAATTCTTTCCGTTCTTCCGACGAAATCTCGCCATCAAAATCTAACATTTTTGCAATCTTGGTATTTTCGGTCATCAACGCAAAAATCGGCTTAAATGCCAAAGATTGTTCGCAATCGTGAATCATTGCATCGATTTCTTTCGATTCCCTCAATAGCATTCCACAAACAAAACCTTTTGCCCAATCGTTTCCGCTAAAAGTGCCGTCGCTTAATTTGCTAATCAAAACAGGTTTAAAAATTCCCTTTTCTAAACGACCAAGCATTCCGTTCCAATGATTTGTCAACAACGCCATAAAACGTTTAAATTTATCTACGTCACTCACCAACGAAGGAAACGCTTTTTCTCCTCCCCATACAATTGAAAAAAAAGTGCTCGGAAGCGGCGCGTCAGGTCGACAATGCAGCATTGCAAAAAATCCGTCTACCGTTTCCAAATTCATGGCACTTGGAACAGATGCAAGAATACCGCAAAGCTCTTCAAGCTCATTGGCTTCAAGTGGTTTTGGCATTTCAAAATCCATTTTTGGCCACCAACTCATAAAATACAGATTCGTCTAACATATTTAAATTCCATTTCTTTATTGCATACATGATATCTAAATGTCTCTTTACACGCAACCCTTTCTTAGCACCCGACGTGATGACAGGATTACATGAAAATGTTAAAATCTGAGTAGTTTTTGTAATGAGAAGAATTACTCAACAGGCTCAAATCGATAATACCAGCGGAGATTGAAGTATTGCTGTCAGCCGATAGGTTTTACGGAACCAAAAATTTTGTTGAATGGCGCAAAAAAGCCAGCTAGCATTATCGTGTTCGATTGAAAAGAAACATGATATTCCAACATGAAGGAGGCGAGATTACAGCCGCGGATGTTGGAAAAATGGATGGATCGCACGCACATTTAGAAACGAAGGGCATCAAGGGGCGAAACAAACTAATTTGCCACAAAGATCTCTCGAGGTGTGCGGATTCAATAGATTACAGTCCTTCCAGCATGCTTTCCAGTTCCTGCATGTCATCGGGAAGTTCTGATTCGAAATGCATTAGTTTCTGTGATCGCGGATGTATGAATTCCAAAAAATATGCATGTAAGGCCTGGCGGGTAAAGTTTCTGACGTATTCTACGTGTGTTTTATCTTGTATTGTTGGGTTCGCAAGAAGTCTGTTGTAATTTTTCGAACGATAGGTGGAATCCCCAATGAGTGAGTGTCCGAGGTGTGCCATGTGCACTCTAATTTGGTGGGTACGGCCGGTATGTAATTCGCATTCCACCTTGGAGACAAAATTGGAGAATATCTTGAGAGTCCTATATATGGAAATGGCCCATTTGCCGCTGTCTTTGGAAACAGCCATTTTCGTTCGGTTACACTTGTCTCGGGATATGAAAGTCTCGATTTTCCCGCATCTTGGATTGATAACCCCGTAGCAAAAGCAGATGTACTTCCTCTTTATGGAGTGTATTTTGAATTGTTCCGCTAGTTTTTCATGAGCATAGTCATTTTTGGCTACCACGAGAATGCCGCTAGTATCCTTATCTATTCGATGGACAATTCCCGGCCTGGCGGAATCACCGCCGGAAGATAGCGATCCATAATAGTAAGCAAGCCCATTGACCAGTGTGTGATCGTAATTCCCAGCTCCCGGATGTACCACAACGCCAGCTGGTTTGTTGACGACGATCAGGTCGTCATCTTCGTATAAAATAGAAAAATTCACGTCTCCATCTGGATCCAGGATATTCGTCTCCGGCACAACCACAGGCATAATCTCAATTTCATCGCGGATTTTCAAAAGATAGCTTGCATTCAATACAATTACGCCGTTTACGGACACGTTGCCGGCCTCTATCATGGATTGAATCTTACTTCGGGAGTAGCCCTGCAACTCCGAAGCAAGGAATTTATCTAATCTTATCCGAGCCGGACTGGCGCTAATGGCCTCGTCCACCGTAACGCTAGACTCATTTACTGCTTCGCTACATTCCGAGGGATATACGAGTACTATTTTCGATGTTGAAGCCAACGTGACGTTTGATCCGTCTACTAATGTTGACTCAGCTTCAGCATCGCAAGTACATTCCGCACACCCATCGGAAGGTAGTGAAGCAATAAACGGATCCAACGTCACGTTGGTCACATTGGTCATGTTGGTGTTTTCCTCCGTGTGGTTCTTTTTTTAGGCTCCTCTTCCGATGTTGGCATTTTTAATTTGGCGGAACTTTTGACGTTTTCTATCCTTTCCTGCTTTTGTATTTTTTCACCGCCAATTATTTTGCGGATATCCTCACCTGACAGAGTCTCATGCTCTAGAAGCCCCTCTGCCAGCAGCTCAAGAGCGTCTCTATTACCTTTTAGTATGCTTTC
>BNWE01000136.1 GCA_025998595.1 Alphaproteobacteria bacterium
GAACGATAATTTAGGAACAGAGTTCAACGGATTTCTCGAAAAAATTTGCACAAATATTCTGAGTCACACAAAAGGGATTATCTACATTTTCATGTCGATCTCCGAAATTGGAAACCTAAAAAGGGAATTTGAAAAAGCAGGAGGGCATTGGTCTTATATGGATAAAAAATCATTTCGCACTTGGTCGTTCCGACTATCATCGCCAATATGAACCAATTCTCTATGGATGGCCTGAAGGATCAGAGCATTATTGGTGTGGCGATCGTAATCAAAGCGATGTTTGGGAATGTCAAATGACGCATAAAAATGATCTGCATCCAACAATGAAGCCAATTCCGCTGATATCCAGAGCAATAAGTAACAGCAGCAAAACGGGCGGCATTGTTCTTGATCCTTTTGGAGGATCTGGCACAACCATAATGGCGTGCGAACAGCTGGAACGCAGATGCAGGAGTATTGAACTCGATCCCAAATATGTCGATGTAATTATTCGGCGCTGGGAGAAAGCAACTGGCAAACAAGCGATTTTAGAATCAACAGGAAAAACATTTGAGGCAACGTGACGTTGCATCCAAATATTTTGTTTATACTGGAGTAAAAGCACATGGCACTTATAAAACAATCCGAGTGGGCACGGCGACAGGGGTTTTCGAGGCAGTATGTAAACAAGCTCATAACCGAAGGAAAAATCAAACCAATCGATGGCATGATTGACGAAGGTACTGCAAATTCTATTTTAACGAGACAGCGAGATCCAAATCAGCCCATTCGAAGAAATGGTAACGGAACCTACGAAGAGCGCAATGACATACACGATCTCCTCGTAAAAACAAAACTAAAAAACGAAATTGAGCGCGGAAAATTACTGGAAGCAAAAGTTAAATCTGAAATCGGTGAACTCGTATCAGCCGAAGCAGTAAAAAATGCGATGTTTGCGAAAGGCCGAATCATTCGTGATGGAATGATGAATATTCCTGATCGCGTTTCGTCTTTGATTGCAACAATAAGTGATGCATCGCAAATTCACGAAATTCTTTCGAAGGAAATACGGGAAGTGCTAACGGAACTAAGCCGAGATGATTGATGGTATAGATCTTTCTCCATACAATGCAGGGTTGCGCCCAGATTCCATTCTTTTGGTTTCAGATTGGGCGGATGAAAATCGTATTTTGTCGCAGGTGGCATCGTCGGAGCCAGGAAAATTTCGAACGGAACGCACTCCATATTTAAAGGAAATAATGGATGCACTTTCGCCATCATCGCCAATTGAAAAAGTCGTTTTCATGAAAGGTTCGCAGATCGGAGGCACCGAAGCTGGAAATAATTGGATCGGATATATTATCGATCAGGCTCCTGGGCCTATGTTGGTGGTTCAACCCACGGTTGAAATGGGAAAACGTTGGAGCAAAGGTCGCTTTGCTCCGCTACTTGAAGATTCTCAATGTTTGCGCAACAAAGTAAAAGATCCACGTTCGCGCGATTCAGGAAACACGGTTCAAAGCAAAGAATTTCCTGGAGGAATTGTCGTAATCACAGGTGCCAATTCTGCAGTTGGTTTGCGTTCAATGCCTGTGCGATATTTGTTTTTAGACGAAGTTGATGCATATCCGCCAGATGCCGATTCTGAAGGTGATCCGCTAACGTTGGCCATTCAGCGAACATCTACATTTGCGCGACGAAAAATCTTCATCGTATCAACGCCAACAATTCAAGGACTTAGTCGCATCGAAAAAGAATTCAAAGAGACGGATCAGCGATATTATTTTGTGCCGTGCCCGTACTGCGATTTTTTTCAAGTCTTAAAATGGGAGAATATAAAATATGATTCAGATCATTCTAAAGCTGTTTATGTTTGCGAATGCTGCAAAGGAAATATTGAAAACCATCACAAAACCGGAATGCTCCGACGAGGAGAGTGGCGAAAAACCAATCAAGAAACAACCTCCACAAGAGTAGCTGGATTTCATTTATCGAGTTTGTATTCTCCGGTAGGTTGGTTGGATTGGGGAACTTGTGCTCAGAATTACGAAATGGCCAAAGACGACGACCAGCTTCTCAAGGCCTGGACCAATACAACTCTTGGTATTCCATGGGAAGAGAAAGGCGAAGCTCCAGACTGGGGAATTTTGTTCGATCGACGTGAGCATTATCGTATTGGTTCGGTTCCAAATGGCGGATATGTTCTCACTGCTGGAGTAGACGTTCAGAACGATCGTCTCGAGGTTGAAGTTGTCGCTTGGGGACTGCATAAGGAAAGTTGGTCAGTGGATTATCGCATAATTTACGGAAGTCCATCGGAACAAAAAACTTGGGCTGCGTTATCGCATATTTTGCAGGAAGAATTTGAAGGCGAAGATGGCGTATATCGCAAAATAAATATGATGGCCATCGATACTGGATTTTCGACGCAGGAAGTTTATGGATGGGTTCGAACTCAGTCGATTCATAATGTCATGGCTGTCAAAGGAGTTGATAACTCACTGGTTCCAATCAACGCTCCAACTAAAGTCGACATTAATTTCCGAGGAAAAAAATTGAAACACGGTATTCGATTGTGGAAAATTGGCGTGTCCATGATCAAAAGCGAAATTTATAATTTGCTGAAAATGCGACGTGAAGACTCCGAAAATTCATTGGGTGCAACGTCACGCTGTCATTTTCCAGAGTACAATACGGAATATTTCAAGCAACTCACAGCCGAACAACTTGTGACCAAAATTGTAAAAGGATATCCAAAACGAGAATGGCAAAAAACACGGGACAGAAATGAGGCTCTCGATTGTCGTGTCTATGCTCGCGCTGCTGCCATTGCACTCGGCATCGACCGTTGGTCAGAAAGCAAATGGGAACAATTGGTCGGTAAAAATCCCAGAAAAATGCAAATAGAAGTGCCGGGAAAAGATAATCAGGAAGAAATTGCATCTCAAGTTACAATAAAAAGACAATCTACAAATAGAACAAAAATTATAAGAAGTAGTTGGATGTAGAACCATCGTCTTTTTTAGAAGACTTGCAGATGTTAATCTCGCAGTGGATGGTTAACATGCATGCTAAAAATTCAATGATTGTGGTGGGAAAATTTGGAGTAAACGCGCGTGGATAATTCTTTAAAATTTGAATTTGAAAATCCTCTCATCGATGGAATCATAAAATCCAGACAGAATCGCTTTCTGATGAACGTCGAGATAGAAGGAAACGTTGAAAAATGCCACTGTCCCACCACTGGAAAAATTGGAAACGTGGTTTTCAGCGACATACCATGTCTTCTTTCAAAATCAACGAACGTTAATAGAAAAACTCAATATACTGTGGAAGCAATTTCGATTGATGACGCAAAATCTTGGATTGGAATTAATCAAACCGCAGTCAACGGATACGTGAACCATTTTTTAAAAACTGGACTGCTGGAAGATATTGCTCCAATGGGCGAAACTATTCTTAGAGAACAGGCTCTTGGTTCATCACGATTGGATTTTCGGGTTGGAAATGTTTATATCGAAGTAAAAATGCCGCTCATTCATTTGTTCACGAAAACAGAATCCTGGGAACAGAAAACTCCCATGTCTCCGGGAAGATTTGTCAAACACGTTACTGAA
>BNWE01000137.1 GCA_025998595.1 Alphaproteobacteria bacterium
GTCACGTGATGATAGGCTTTCTTAGCCATGTTATACCTCATTGTTAAAACTAACTCGAGATTAACTTCTTTGCGTGGCTTTTTCACTACTTTTTTTGCCCAAATCCGCAAAAACGCTCACTTTTTAGCTCGCTACTTGATGCACTTCAGTGTTGAATGGGCCGCTTTTTGCCACAGCGGCATGCGATAAAAAAAGGTGAAATATCAGAAAAACATCTGAAATATCAGAAAAAAATCACCGATAATTTTCATGAGGCCGCCCTGGCCCAAAACCACCAAAAAGGTTTAGGATACTCTCATTGATTGTCTGTGGGATGATGACGGAAGCGGGGTGACGCGATTATGGAGCGACCTTACTATAATCCTCCTCACAGCTCTCGCACAATTTCCAAGAATCTATCATAACGGTACGCCCCCTCAATGTGCCAATCCTTTTGGCGGAAGACCATGTAGTAACGGTATTGCGCTCCCGCAAGTCGCTGCCATTTGCACCCGTTCTCCACCTTTTGCCTTGACTCAGTATTTTCAAGGTGGTCGCCTTTGGGCTCAATTAACAGGATTTTGCCGTTCTTGGTCATCGCAATGATGTCGGGGTATGCATTTATAAAACCGTTGATGCAGAAGCCAGAGCGTGATATGTTCCTATGCCACCAGAGGATGTTGCTCATGCTTGCAAGCTCCAAAGCTACCTCTGCCTCAAGTCCATTCATTTCTTCCTCTGCGGTATACAACGTGTGCACTAGCGTTTTTGTGGAACGCGTCGGCGACACTGATTTCGGTAAAGCATATGTTGGCTCACTTAGGATTTTACCTTGCTCTATCCATAAGTCAAATTGGCGCTCTCTGTGAGCATCAAGTAAGGAGCTAATCTTCTTTCGAATTTTCACAAGATAGATTTCGGGTGACTCCTGTAATTCTTCCAATTGCTCTGCAGTGAGGCTCCCAATAATACGAGTCACATAGCCAGTAATGTCGCGATCGTCAAGTACATTGTTCTTAGAAAGCTCTCGGCGAATATGTTCAAAACAAATTCGAATGCGTGACTCCTGCGATTGCGAGCGGAAATACTTACGGAGTAAAGAGCTGTCTCGTCCACTCAGCTTCCATGCCTTTGGCGTAGCGTTGCCGCTCTCGGTTAAGTCAACCTGAGCAATTTCTGCGTCCAAGGAAGAAAAATTTATCATCGTGTCCTTGTCGTGCAGAGTGAATCCCTCAGTGAGCTTTTCACGAGTGAGAAGCGTGGTTGATTCACCAGTGAGCATTGGTATGCTAATTTGCGTAACGAACTGTGGCAAGCGCAGAGCAGAGGCCGCTGCCTTGTATTCATCGTTCATAGTAAAAACATTCATCTTTTCACGCACCTCTGGTACTGCTGTGCCAAACGGCGCATTACCGCTTTGTGATACCATTTTCTCATACTGCTGAGCTTGTTGTAATGCGAGGGCAAAAAGTGGGTCGTTTGTGGATGCAGAAATTGGATCGTCTGTGACATTAAACGTCGCCTCTCTTACGGCAGCAGGATCGAACGAAATATTATCATCAGGTACAGGGGCTTGCAACAGCGGAATTTGCTCAGTAGGAGGTGCTGGATGCTGAGGAATAGGCTGCTCTTCTATTGTGCCAGATCGATAGTCCTTTTCACTGAATCCGGCGTGATTCAGTCCTGCTACAACACTGGTAAGTGTTGCCTGAAAATCAGTGGAAGATGTGATGCAATATGAAATATTCAGGACGCCGTCAGTGCTTTTGGTGACATTGGGCAATCGGAGAATACGCCCCAAAATCTGCTCAACATCTATCTGTGACGAACGATTGGCGATAGTAGCCAACACATATGCGAACGAACAGTCCCAGCCCTCTTTCAGAGCGTTGACCGTGATAATGTAACGGATGGAACAATCCTTCGACAGCAAATCCACACCTTTGAGTTCGTTTTTGTCGGCGGTTTTGATTGCTATATAGCCTTTAGGAATACCACATTCCAATAGGTGCTTTTTGATTTTCTCAAAGGTTGTGCTGTCGGCAGAGTTTTTCGGCTCAGCTTGTATCAGCGCAATTGGCCGGATATATCGTCCGCTGATCTGTCGTTCTCGCACGGCAGCGGCTTCCAATTTGTTGCGAATATTGATGGCCTCTATCAGAACATCAGTCTGGTTGCGGCGGTTGTAGACAATCACCGGCAGTTTGACCATGTTTTCCTTTTTGAGTTGCAAAGCGTCCACATAAGAAATAATATTGCTTTCCTTTTTGGGCGTAGCAGTCAAATCCAGCACGAACGCCGGGTTGAAATTCAATAGCATTTCTTTGGAGAGTGAACTTGCGGCGTGATGACTTTCATCTACAACAACAACCGGATTGAGGGCACGGATAACCTGAATCAAAGCGATTTCGTCTGTGTCGGCGAGAAGCACGTCTGGATTGTTCATCATCTGCGAAAAAGCGGCAAGACTGCCGTTCTGCTGATATGCCTTGCGTCCATCTTTCTTGCTGGTGCGGAACGAATCGTACGACAGCACAAAAATAGAAAGCTGTTCATTGACGGAGGTCGGACTGAAATTCTGTGCGCTCAGCAACTGATCCTTATCATATACTGCGACGTGGTGGGAAAAATCAGTGTTAATCCGCCGACGATAGGGATGATGAACATTCTTGAGGTTTACCATAGTCTGCTCTAAAATCGCGTCGGACGGCACAAGCCACACCACGGCTTTTGTCTTGGTATGTGGTAACGCATCAAATATTGGACGCAAAGCGCAGGAAGCTATGAATGTCTTGCCGCCGCTGGTGGGGACTTTCAAGCAGATGTTGGGAACGCCATCGAGCATATTGCGGTAAGACTCCATGCCGCCCAGACCGACTGGAACAGATTTGCTTTCCCAGTATTTTCGATAGCTCTCAGCGATGGTGGTATTCTCGCCCAAATAGCTGAGAAACGCTGACAAATCATTGATAACCGCTTGCTGAAATTGCTTTAACTCCATTTTTTAGCCCTCCTTTACAGCCGTGCAATATCGCGCGGGATTTTCTTGAAAATAATGCCGTATTTTTGCAGTTCGTTGTCGTGCAGCGCACAACGGTCTGCATAAATGATATATCGCTCGGCTTTGGTTTTCAGCGTTGCCAAGAATCCTTCGTTCAAGGTGGTAACGCTGTCTCTAACATAGTAGAAGTAATAAGCTGCATCTGCAGTTACACCCAGAAAATATGGTTCGCTCAGCTTCTGCTCTTGAGCGGTCTGCTTGGTTTCCATGTACCATACGTATTCACGAATTTTGTCTGTGCTCACCGATTCATTGAGATTGCCGTCAGGATGCATGAGAGGCTCGCCTAAGTCGTAGTATGTAAAACCGCCACCAGTGCCTTCGTTGCCACCAAAACCATCAATTACGCGGCGCACCCGCTCGGAAGTGATTGTTTTGGCGTAGTCTTCCATCTCAACAAGGATAAACCTACGATTCCCACCGTCATTATTAACGCGAATAATGGATTAAAAGCGCTTGAAAGCAGAGAAAGAATGGCTAAAATCTATTTAAATTAAATTAAGAGGTTTTAGCCATGAGACATGATATCACAGAATTGTTCTGCTTTGTTGA
>BNWE01000138.1 GCA_025998595.1 Alphaproteobacteria bacterium
GGATTACAAAACCACAAATGATGTGTATAATGGTGGTTGTAGAGTCGGTGGCTTTGTTTATGCAGAACTTACTGAACTCGGAGCTCTAAAACTCCCGCCAGTGGTCTAAAAAATGGGGAGCATATTACTTATAGAATTGGTAAGTGACACGATCGGGAACACCGTGTCTAGCCTGCTTTGTATCGCAGCATTTTACGAAAAGTCGCCACGATGGAATCGACGAGCAATATTGGGGCGGCTTCTCCTGGATGTAGGAAGATTGTGTGAAAAATCTGCTAATATTTTCTTACATAACCCCTAATAGACCTGGTATTGTTCTTCGATCTAATATATATTCAGTAGATAATTATTATATTTAGGAGAACTTTATGGCAGAAGATAATATTGAAGATAACAATGAGCAATTTCTAGGTATTGTGGCGCAGTACACGAAGGATTTATCATTTGAGAATATCAATTCGATGGCTTCGTTTCACGGCGTTAATGAGCAACCTCAGATAGATGTGCAGCTCAAGGTGAACGTCGAGAAAGGCGTCGAAATCGCCGGTCACAAGGACTTATACAGAGTGTCTCTGATAGTAAACATAAATGCACAATTGAATAAACCTATGTTTATTCTCGACCTTAACTATGCGGGAGAGTTCGCCATAGAAGGATTCCCCGAGAGCATCATGGAGCCAATTCTGTATGTAGAATGCCCACGACTACTGTTCCCATTTGTGAGATGCATTGTGGCGAACACCGTTAGCGAAGGTGGATTCCCGCCGTTGTATCTATCTCCTGTAAATTTTGCAGAACTATACCAGGAGCAGAGAGAAGAACTTAACAAAACGTTGCAGTAGAATGAAAAAATTAGCTGTATTGGTAGATGGATCCAGTTTCATCTACCGTGCGTTTTTCGCTTTTCCGCAGCTGACGACAGGCGATGGAAGAGCGGTTGGCGCCGTCCATGGCTTCTGTTCCATGCTTATTTCTCTTCTGGAAAAGCATAAATCAGATTTCTTTTGTGTGGCACTCGATTCCGGAAGGATTACGTTCCGATCCGAAATATTTCCTGAATACAAAGCAAATAGAGCTGCAGTTCCAGAAGAATTGGAAAAGCAGTTTCCGCTTCTAAAGGATGCCTGCGGTGCGTTTGGTGTGCCAACAGTAGAAAAAGTCGGTTTCGAAGCGGATGATCTCATGGCTACCTACGCCAAAAAATTAGCCGATGCTGGGATGGAAGTTCGAATCATTTCCTCCGACAAAGACCTAATGCAGCTGATCGATGAAAATGTCTCGATGTTCGATCCGATAAAGTCCAAAGTCATCAAGTCAGAAGATGTGTTTGAGAAATACGGCGTTTATCCGTCTCAAATGGTGCATTTTCAAGCGCTGGTGGGCGATTCGTCCGACAATATTCCTGGAATAAGGGGCATCGGTCCCGTAACTGCTACAAAGCTACTGGCGGAACATAAAACACTTGACGGCGTCTACGAAAATATCGAAAAAATTCAGCCACAAAAACTAAGGGAAAAATTAATTAACGGCAGAGAGAGCCTCGATATCTCTCTGAAACTCGTTACACTCGA
This sequence comes from Alphaproteobacteria bacterium, assembly GCA_025998595.1. The sequence goes on from BNWE01000138.1 coordinate 1,572, forward strand.
TAGAAACGTCGAATTAGACGATGCTTCTTTAAATTTATCCGTTTCCTATAATCATGAAAATGCAGTTCGCTTCCTGGAGTCTCTTGGTCTTTTCAATCTAATCAAGCGAGTACGTGCCGCACATGCCAACGTGACTGCGCCACGGGCACTTTCTGCTTCGCCACCTTCTGCAGGGTATGCCAACGTGACGTTGGATCCGCTTTCTGCTTTGCCACCTACTGCAGGATATGCTAGCGCTATCTCCAATGTTGAAGCAAACTCTACAGTTTCCAGTCATCTAGAAGATGCGTAGCGTAGGGCTCTAGTTGAACAAAATCAGCATTCTTAATTTGGTATAAAGGAAGATTACGTATGCGCTAATAACGGGAGCTGGTGGTTTTATCTGATATCACATCGTAAAAATTTTCGTCAATCACGACTGGAAAGTTTACGCACTGGTGCATCTACACATTCCCGAAGAATTTCGTGGTTTTGATGAATCAAATTTAACGATAATACGCGGAGACATCACGTCTGAGAATATTGCAGAGGAAATATTAGTTGCGAAAAACAAAAAGCGGTTTTTGAAAAATATGAAAAATTGTAAATTGTATTGGATTTTTGCGTTAATGCCAATATATATTACTCAAGGTCAAGATGGAGACGACAAAAATGAATAAAGAAACGACTAAGCAATATTATCTGACGGCTTTCGAAAATCTTGAAAATAACGGAGAGAACACCTGGAACTCGGCTGCATTTTTCTTTGGAGCTGGGTGGCTTTGTTATAGAAAAATGTTCATGAATTGTGCGCTCTTACTGTATTGTGAGGTGGTAAGTTTTCTAGTTTACGTGATATTTTGCATATGCTTTCCATACGGAAAATCAGTTATACCGGTAGTTTTTTATTCATGCATTCTCTGGGAGTTTTTATTTAGAATGTTCTTAGGCATATTTGGTAACAAACTTTACTACAAAGAACTCAAAAGAAGGATCAAAACAAACTCTTTGTTTAAAGGTGATTTAAGTGAAAAAAACATACGAACTGAATTAAGTAAAACCATGTGCACGGAAGAAACAGCGCAAATTGATGATAAGAAACAGAACGAATCGAGAGAGAAGACGACTGATGAATATTATCTGACGGCTTTCAAAAATCTTGAAAATAGCGGAAGAAACACCTGGAATTGGGCAGCATTTTTCGGAGGATTCCTCTGGTTTGGCTACAGAAAAATGTTTATAAATTGTATGCTTTTTCTGTTTTGCGATGTGATATTTTTTGCATTTTGCCTAGCTTTTTCCTTACTTTGTGCGCTTTGTCAATTCGGAGAGAGGTTTCCGCCTGAAATTTTTTGTTCATATATGATTCTTGGCTGTGCCATATTTAGAGTACCTTTGGGAGTATTCAGCAACAAGATTTATTATGATCGAGTGAAAAAAAACATTCGAGAAGACCATGCGTCTTTATATTCCACTATTCATGCTCCATTTATATGGATTCGAGACAGATTTTTATTGCGCAATACCAGAGAAAAATGTACCTATCCGCCATTTGATTTCGATTCAAATGAAGAGAACATAAGAGCGGAACTACGCAAAACTCTATGATTATTATGATGGAGATAACTAAAATGAATGATGATAAAGCAATCGAATCTTGGCTCTTTGTGTCTTTTTAAGCATCTTATTGCATATTTTCTTCCGCTTTGCATAGTCATAACGGCCTTACTTGTATGGTAGCAGTTTTTTGGTCCTAGCATCAACTTTAACGTTAAAGTCAACTGTATTTTTAAAAAAAGATCCTAGCAAAGAAAACAAATGGAGCTCTAATGAATTTTGAGCACAAAAAACCAATTGTGCAAACGAATTTCACACAATTTCTTCGCTGCTATGGCTGCCATCTGGATTTAAAAAATCCTAAAAGTACTCCTTTCCTTCGCGAAAAAGTCTCATTTTTGAGTTCGAAATCACCAACAATTTTCGAGCCACAGCTGTGAGTGCAACCTTGTGGAGTTTTCCTTTTGCAATC
>BNWE01000139.1 GCA_025998595.1 Alphaproteobacteria bacterium
GCATTTCCACATTATAAAGCTTTCCTGTCGCGTCTTTGGCCAATACGTCTAGACGAGACTCCTTGCGGCCTATGAATTCAGGAATCATTTCGGTTTTTCGAATATCCACATCAACGACCTTAAAACCGACAACACTACTTAACAAATGAATCAACATTCGCTTGCTGCGTTCATCACTAAATAAAAGTTTGAAAACTAGGTCGTTTGTAATAGAATCCATTCACGTCTCCAAAAAAACACACAAAATATTATAACTCATATATTGTAGCATGGCCACCTCCAGTTTGTCAATAAAATTAGTTCGTTTTCGTTGGACGTTCGCTTAGCAGTCGCTATTTTTTAAGCAAACATTTGGTAATCCATTGAAAATACGATAAAATTCGCGAAGCGGAACAAGAGATTCCAGGAGTTCGCGAGAAAGGTACGTCAAGATAGTGCACGTCACCCCATTTTTGAGTTTTTCATAAGTCGTTGTATATTGAGTGAAAGCCAGCGAGCGGAACTGGTGAATGAGTTCGTAAATGGGTACATCAACTCCACCAAGTTGTCTATATGACTAGAGAATTTTACATTTTAATCAAAGGCAATGCATCCTCGAAACCCTCTGTCCCTGAGGCTCTCGCGGCCTTGAATGTGTTTTAAATTAATACAAAACATATGACATTTTGAGCTCGTCAACGAAATTTTCTCTCCAAATCTCCGATTATTCTCTAAACGAGCGGAACTGGAGAATCGTCTCCAAAATGCTCTGCAAGCCCTCTGCCTGAGGCATTTTCTAAAATTTAGCTAAAAACTCGTGTGCAAAAGTTCGACCAAAAGCTCTGGAGTAGCGGTCATTTCAGGGTGGGAAAATGAAAATCACTTGTTCCGCTTGCGGAATTTCGATATGTTTTCAAGGAGTTGCTGAGACGTGCTTTAGAAATGGAAGAGTGGTGGTGGATGGGATACAGAATCTATTGAAAAAGTCACTTTAGGATGTCACTATTGAACCATGCAACAGTAAAGGTAGTGTTATGAAAAATGTTAAGAAAGAAGTGGTCGAAGTTATCAATTCTTGTGAGGTCGCTTTTTTATCGACGATAAATTTAGATGGTTTTCCGGAAACTCGAGCCATGAGCAATGTTATCAATATGAATACAGATGAGGAGCTGAAAATATACTTTTCATCCCATGCAAACGCTCCGAAAGTTGAGCAAATCAAGAGAAACGACAATGCATCGTTATATTATTTTGTAACGGAGAATATGAAAAATGTAACCTTGTTTGGTAGAATTGAATCTGTGAATGATGAATCGCTGAAGAATGAACTCTGGAATGAAGAATTCGCGCCACATTATAGAAACGGAAAAGATGACGAATTGTACGGTATTTTGAAATTCATTCCGACCGGATATAAGTACTATATTTACAGTGCGGATGGAGTTCCAGAAAAAATTGAAGGAAAATTCTGAGATTCTTTCAGCATGGTCTACACCTCTTACTTTGCGTTTATTCCGAAGTTGCCGGAGGATATGCTGAAAATGGGCGTTTCTCTGTTCACTCCAAAATGGGCGAGCGTAGACGGACATTTGGCGTATCTAAATCCAACGGAACAATTACTGAAAAAAGCAAAATCCGGAGCTGTCTCTTCTGAAGAGGCCATAAAGAAGTATTGTGATGAAATTTTAGGAAAACTGTCTCCAACAAAGGTATACGAAGATCTTCTAAAAATGTTGGAGGATAGTGGGAAAAAGAATCTGGCGCTGCTATGCTACGAGAAACCAGGAGAGGTATGTCATCGGAGATTTGTTGCTGAATGGCTAGAAAACGGAGTGTCGATTTCCGTTCCGGAATACGCTGTTGAAGACAGGCAATTATCGTTGATTTAGGAGTAATGAATATGAGTTTTAGTATGTATGTTCCAACGAGAGTTTTGTTTGGAGTCGGCGAATTAAGCAATCTTCACAAACAAAAAATGCCTGGTAAAAAAGCGCTGATCGTTATCTCGAACGGAAAATCTACGAAAGCAAACGGATATCTAAGTCGTACGGAAGAGCAATTGAAACTTGCCGGAATAGAAAGCGTAGTGTTTGCTGAGGTTCAGCCTAATCCGCTGAAATCAACAGTTATGGCTGGCGCATCGTTTGCAAAGGAAAATCGCTGCGACTTCATTGTTGCTCTTGGCGGAGGGAGTTGTATAGACGCTGCGAAAGCAATCGCTGTCATGGCGACCAACGAAGGCGATTATTGGGAGTATGTTTCTGCCGGAAGCGGCAAAGGGCAGTCCATGAAACATAAGCCTCTACCGTTGATTGCAATCACGACAACAGCCGGAACCGGTTCGGAAATCGATCCATGGGCTGTTGTTACGCACGAAACAAATCATGAAAAAATAGGTTTTGGAACCGACGGTATGTTTCCAGTACTGTCGATAGTCGATCCCGAATTAATGACTACTGTTCCGCCTAAGTTTACGGCATATCAGGGATTTGACGCCTTATTTCACAGCATTGAAGGATATATTTCCAAGAATGCGAATCCATACAGCGATATACACGCAATTGCATCCCTAGAAAACGTTGGACGCAATCTTGCTAGAGCGGTACAAGACGAAAATGACATCGATGCTCGCGAAAAAGTTGCATTCGGCAATACTCTTGCTGGAGTTGTTTTGTATATTAGCTCAACCACTAGTGAGCATAGTCTAGAACACGCGATGTCGGCTTTTCATCAGGATCTTCCGCATGGAGCAGGTCTCATCATGATCAGCAAAGCGTATTTCATGCATTTCATCAACAAACACGTATGCGACGACCGTTTTATCCGCATGGCGCAGGCGATAGGCATGGAAAGCGCCGCCGCACCAATGGATTTCATTACAGCGTTGGTAAAACTGCAGGAAGATTGCGGTGTGGCTGATCTGAAAATGTCTGACTACGGTATTACGCCAGATGAACTGGAAACACTCGCAAAAAATGTAAAGGAAACGATGGGCAGATCATTTTTGGCAGACAGATGTGAGTTGAGCATTGAGGATTGCGTCGCAATTTATAGGGATTCGTATAAATAAAAGAAGGTGAAAAGCGCTGGAAGCAATCCCAGCGCTTGTTTTGAGTTTATTTTGATGTGGATTCACGTCTTGCGTACTCAGATGTGATTTCTGATAAAAGTTGCAGTATCGAATCAGAGTCCTTTTTCGATTTCGCAGCGGAAGATACCGATTCGAGAGCTGTCTTTACCGCAGTCATATCGCAGTCAAGAATATGCCGAATATAGGATGATCTATGCGGTTCTTCGCTTCGAGCCATACGTAATATTGTTTCGTTAGAAAATTTTGATATATCGTGCTCTAATGAATCTTTGTGTAGGCGATATAACCCCTAACTCCGCATCAAGTTAGGTCGCCTACGTCAATTTTTTTAAAGATTTCTCGAGTTTTTTTTGTCATTTCGGATCGATGCCAGACGCCGTTAATTTTGAGTTGATAAGTAGCTTTGGCGGTCTCGATTATATCTTTGGGCGAAAATTTTGTTAACATTTTGGCATTTTTCAAGCGATCGTACAACTTGTAGTAGGCGA
>BNWE01000140.1 GCA_025998595.1 Alphaproteobacteria bacterium
ATTAGGGAAATTGAAAATAAACTTAACAATCGACCACGGAAAGTGTTAAACTTCAAAACACCTCGAGAGGTCTTTGTGGCAAATCGGATTGTTTCGCTACTTGATGCACTTCGTTTCTGAATGGGCGTTGTTGCACTTGCATTGGAAGATGCCGTAAGAAGCAAGAAGTATCAATATAAGGCTACGAAGATTAGATTCAATTATTCGTTCGATTCTGCCAATAAATTTACCTTTGTCAAAGGCGATCAGCTGAGTTTTGGGCGCATGATGTCTAATTTAATAAACAATGCAGTGGAAGCTTGCGATGACGAATCTGGCATTGTGGATATATCGTTCAATGTAGAAGATAAATACGCAAAGATTGTTCTGAAAGACAATGGAGCTGGAATGTCGCAGGAAATGGTTGATAAAATCAAAGCCCATTTGCTTGGCATTGATAGCACAAAACATCCAGGACACGGCATCGGACTGCTGCAAGTCTTAACTACTCTCGATCTTTATAATGGAATCTTGGATATTGAGTCTGAAAAAAACACTGGCACTACTTTCACTATCAAGTTTCCGCTTGTGAGTTGCCCAAAATGGATAGCAAAGCGATTGGTCTTTAGAAAAGGTGATACAGTTGTTATTTTGGATGATGATCCGTCTGTTTTTAGTATTTTCGAACATCTTCTGAAAAATCATTCGAAAGATTTGGAGCTGAAATTCTTCACAAAGAGCAGGGACGCATTGAATTTTATAGAATCGTTTAGAGACAAAGAAAAACTTTGCTTTTTGAGTGATTATGAATTAAGAAACGATGATTTCAATGGACTAACGGTCATTTTGCAGAGCGGAATAAAAGAACATTCGCTTATTATAACAAACATTCACGGAGATAAGACCATACATGAGGTGGCCGAACAATCTAATGTAAAAATATTGCCAAAACGATTTCTCTCTGATACGCAGGTCACTGTAACAGCATAAGCCAACACGACACTGTTTTAAAACGCTTTTTACATCAATCTTTCCTTCAACCAAGTATTTCTTTTCATGGTTTTGTTGTTGTTTATCGAGATGGACATGGCTTTTTTGCTGCCTATAACGATGACAAGTTCTTTGCCTCTGGTAATTCCCGTGTACAGAAGATTTCGCTGAAGCATAATGTAGTGGGACATGACCAACGGCATTACAACCACAGGATACTCCGAGCCCTGACTTTTGTGTATTGAAACCGCATAGGCCAAAACAAGTTCGTCTAATTCAGAATAATCATAAACCACGTCTTTTCCATCGATAACCGCTGTAACTGACTGTTCTTCGGGGTCTATATTCGATATGAATCCGATATCTCCATTGAAGACGTTCTTGTCGTAGTTGTTTCTGATCTGCATGATTTTATCGCCTTCTCGGTAACGACGACCTCCGCGGATTATCTCAAAACCGTCTGGATTAATGGCCTCTTGCAGGGACTCATTGATTTTTGCTGTGCCAACAATGCCGCGATTCATGGGAGTCAGCACCTGAATATCGTTTATCGGATCATAGCCGAACTTTTTCGGAATTCGTTCCTGCACCATGAGTAGAATTTTATCCAAAACTTTATCCTGATCCTCTTCTTCCATGAAATAAAAGTCCGTGTTTCCGGCGTTATCGAGGATTGGATACTGTCCATTTATGATTCTGTGGGAATTCACGATGATGTGTGACTCTTGCGCCTGTCGGAAAATTTCGTTCAATTCGACGACGGAAAACGCATTCGAGTCGATAATATCTTTCAAGACATTTCCTGCTCCCACCGACGGCAGCTGATTGATATCGCCAACTAGAATCATCGTTGCATGTTTTGGAACAGCCTTGAGCAAATGATGCATCAGAAGCGTATCAATCATGGATGCTTCGTCCAGAATTATCAGGTCGCAATCCAGCGGATTATCTTCGTTGCGCTTAAACCCCCTATTTATTGGATCAACCTCCAGCAATCGATGAATCGTTTTCGCCTCTCTGCTTGAGGCTTCAGACATACGTTTTGCCGCTCGTCCAGTCGGAGCGGCCAGCAGGATTTTGTCGGTCACCTTCGACATAATTTCCAATATGGACTTTGTAATGGTCGTTTTTCCGGTTCCAGGGCCACCTGTAATTACAAGAAATTTATTGGTTATGGCCGCTTTCACCGCCTCAATCTGCTTGTTGGCCAGAGATATCGACAACTTTTTCTGCGCCTGTTTTAAAGCTTCATCTATGCGTATTTTCTTTGTGTTTTTCGGCAAATCTCGGATTTCCTTTAGCTTTTCAGCGATTTGAACTTCAGCCAAGTGATATCCGGAAAGGTATACCGCCAACGTGACGTTGGATTCATTTTCTGCTTCGGTGGTTGCACCACTAGCATTTTCTTCTGCCGAGCCATCTTCGACATCGAAGAGAGCGCTCGCATACCCATCAATCAATGGTGAAACCATCAATTGATCCAATGTCAAGTTGTCTTGGCCTTCTTGTTGCAGATTCTCGATTACGATTTTTTTCTCGGCCAAAAGCGATTTCATTGCTATTTCCAGAACCGATTCATCTACTTTCAGCATATCCTCGGATTTCGAAAGTAATTCTTCATATGGAGTATAAACGTCTCCTTTGTCCGTGAGCTCGTGCAACACAAACATAATTCCAGCCGCCGCTCTCAGCGGAGATTTTTCATCAAAACCGAGCTTTCGAGCTATTTTATCTGCGGTCAAAAAGCCAATTCCAACTATATCATGCGCTAGCCGATACGGATTTTTCTTCACAACCGCAATGGATTCATTACCGTATCTTTTGTAAATTTTTGTGGCATAGGCAGACGAAACACCATGGCTTTGCAGAAAAACCATGACCGATCGAATTTCTTTTTGCTCACTCCAGGCGGCTTTTATCATATCTATGCGATATTCGCCTATTCCTTCAATTTCCAGCAATTTATCGGCGGATTCTTCGATGATATCCAACGTTCTCTCGCCAAACTTCTTGACGATACGTCGAGCCATTTTGCGTCCAATTCCTTTAATCAGACCTGATCCTAGATACTTCTCAATGCCATCAACCGAAGATGGAACTTCGCAGGAGCAAAAAACAACCTTGAACTGCTCTCCAAACTTTGGATGCTCAATCCATTCGCCAGACAGACTTAAAATTTCTCCAGGCGTTGGAGATGGAATATTCCCAACAATGGTCACTAAGTCACTGTATCCATAGACTTTTATCTTGGCAACTGTATACGCATTTTCTTCGTTTTCGAATGTTACACGCTCCAATTGCCCTTTCAACTTCACTAAAGTCTGTTTTTCTGTTTCTGCTTTCATAATTCAAAATCATCATTGCCACTCGATAGTACCTGAAAAGTACTGACAGAACGAGCATTAATGCTATAGCCTCCTATCAAAAGGTATGCCGAAGCTGAATCAATTACGACCTGCTAAAGCAGGAGGTATGCTAAGAATCTGAAGATACGCTGAATGCGGATAAATCCTACTTTTCGTCCCATACCTTGAATTCATTTGGCCCATCACTTTGGTTTTCTATGT
>BNWE01000141.1 GCA_025998595.1 Alphaproteobacteria bacterium
CTTGCGATCATCTTTTATCTCTTTTAGTGCCTCTATGATTTTCATCTCTACTCCAAATATTAAAACTTTATTAATATTCGGAGATTTCTTCTCAAAAATCAATAGCACTATCTAGGAAAAAGCCCTGCATATAACACCCATAAAGCCAAAAATGTCTTGACTTCTAATGGGATTGGTCGTATTTTTTATAAAGTATTTATTAATGGAGAAATGTTATGAAAAAAATACTAGCAATTGCAGTGGTGCTTCAGGTTTTTGATCTGTATGGAATGATAAAAACAGAAGGCCTATCATCAAGCACAAGCAACACATCTCTAGGAGAAGTGAAAGTAGAAAATGCATCGGAGGATGAGTACAAGCTTACTATCGAAGGTTTTTTGGAGCAGTTTTCTTTTCTCCCGCTGATAATAGGTAAAGAAAGCGGAAAGTATAATGCCGAACTTGCATTCATATTATGTAAGCTTAGTGAGCTTGCTGACCTGCAAGACGATACGGCTATCGTAGCGGTTTTGGAACTTCCATTTAAGGAGTGGCGTGTAACGGGTTGTTTGGATGATCAACACAAAGCCAGAATAGAGGCTATAAAAATATTGGACGATGCAAAAAGAGATGAAAATCCTCGCTCTATAATTGCCGAAAAAAATCATGAAGCGTTCGATATGTACTTCCGATTTAAAAGAATGGAAAAAGACCTTTGTGGTTTTATGGAGGCACGTGGTTTTGATAACCTACCTCTGGAAATGCAACAGTTTATCAAACAAATAGGTTTGAAAAAACTAGACAAAAAAGGGTAGATTTTAGAGAAAAGTCGTGCCATTCTCTCTTTGAGGCACGGCTTAATTGCATAATAACGTACAAAAAATCTCAGCTGCCACGGTATGCCACTCTTAGACGAAACGCAATGTTTTAGCAACCGTCTTTTTCAAAATTCATGCACTGGAACATCCAAAAAAACATTTCTTTTTATTGCCAAAATATTCTTTTTTATTTTTATCGTCAAAATATCCAATTTTTACCGTATGTTTTCTGGATACATGCTCAGATGATAATTCCGCCTCTCCAGATTCACCATCACTTCCTCCCGTCCCATACGTTTTCGTTTTGTACATAATTGGTCCATTATTATACGGCGAGTGCTGACCGTTGGTGGAATAGTTCTTATATCGATAATCTGAACCAGCGGAATATGGCGAGAAGCTCCTGGAACTTGGTTTCGAAAGCTTTTTTATTCCCGCTCCCACATGGATCCCGTTGACTCCGTTTTTTATTGAATAAACTCCATCAATGCTAGTGCTATGTTTGTATTTGGCAGAATTGTTGCTAGTGCTATGTTTGTATTTGGCAGAATTGTTGCTAGTGCTATGTTTGTACTTGGCAGAATTGTTGCTACTACTGTTGCCGAAACTCCGAGACTTTCCACTTATTGCATACGAAGGATGAGCCACCTTCTTGGCTTTTGCTTTACTAGAAGTTCTCGTTTTTTTGGATTTTCTACTACGTTCATCTCTTTGATTTTTCCGAGACAGCTCATTATCGTCTGAATCATTATCGTCTGAATCATTATCGTCTGAATCATTATCGTCTGAATCATTATCGTCTGAATCATTATCGTCTGAATCATTATCGTCCGAATCATTATCGTCCGAATCATCATCATTCGAGTCTTCTTGACTATCCAGAGACAAATCCTCATCCCCATCTGAATCTTCTCGATTTTCTCTGAATGCCTCATCATCATCGTCATCATCAGAACTCTCTCGATTTTCACGAGACGCTCTACTGCCTCTGGAACCTTTTCGGCCTTTCCGAGACGAACTTTCGGCTTCGGAATTACTTTCTTCTTCAGCGGACGAATCCTCATCGTCCACATCTTCTTGAGATGAATTTCGAGCTCCAGAACCTTTTTTGCCTTTTCGAGAGGAACTGCCACCCATTAGGCTTTGCACCAGTGACATTGCACTTCCTAACTGTTTCTGAAGTGAATTTCCGCTCCCGCTATTCCCAGAAGATTCATCTTCATATTCATTTCTATCATCACTATTTCTGCCGCTGCTATTGTTTTCGCTATCTTCGTCATCATATCTACTCTTTCCATTTCTTCTTCTATTTGTCTTTCTTTTATTCCCCTCATAAAACTCAAGTTTTTTCTCAAGTTCTCTCACTCTTTCTTTGACTTTTCTATTTTGAACAGGAATGAATTTTTCCACGATAGCAGGGAGCATCCGTTTTTGCCCCATATATCGTTTTTCTTTCCTTCTGCCAACATCCTCGTCTTCGTCTTCATCTTCATCTTCATCTTCATCCTCAGGATCATCATCTTCCTTGTCTTCTTCAGAATCATCTTCATCATCTTGGTCGGAGGCAAATACCTCCCACTGGAGATTACCGACTGCAACTCCACTTATCAGTAGAAAAACTAGAAGACGAAACAAATTCACAAAGCTAGTCATAATACACGATTATGACATACATATATTACTACATTGTTAAAAAGCACGCACCAAAGTTATATGTTTCTCGTGATGGATATCCTGAATGAATATCGAGCAGGTTTCGCATCGAATTTCAAATCTTTTCCACTATCTAGTGAATATCCTACTTTATCTTTATCAGTAGCCTTATTTTTATCAAATTTTACAACTTCTTCTTTGTTACTTCTATGACTCTTGTTGTCATCTTTGGAAGTTAGAGAGATGCGGAAGTCGCCTCTGATATTCCAATTGTGGTTTATCTTATGTTCTATACCGAATCCAAACGTTGGATAGAATGAACCAAATGAAACTTCACCGCGACGTTCTTTGTCTTGGGGAAATGTCGCTCTGCCAAGAATACGCGTAAAGCCAATCGTCACATACAGCAAATTACCACTTTGCGGAAACAAATAACCCAGTCGAACGTCCATATCCATTCCGATTATCGAAGAATGTTTTATACCGATCAATCCATTATCTTTTTTTCTTTCTCCGAATCTCTTGAATAACGCAAATTCAATACCGGCATACCAGTTCTTGTGAAACGGTGCACCAAATCCAGCAATTAAAGACAAATCATACTGATTGGCCGAACTACTTAGATCCAAAATGTTCTCTTCGACTCCATCGCCTTTTATTGCAATAACTCTACCGTCTTTTCCGATAACTTTACAATCTTTTCCTCCAATAACTACACCATTAATTTTACAATCTTCTCCTGCATCAATTCTCTCGACTTGAATAAATTTATTATTGTCAGCTTTATCGCGTGTTACTAGAACAACTCTATCGACTTTTCCGCTCCATTCGTTGTCTTTTTCGTTTTTCTTCCACGTCGTCATTTCATTATAACTGTTACATCTTATATTCGACAGCTTATGTGACACCCGCGACCAGCCTGCTCCCACTCCAAAGTAGGCACCACTTACAATGCTTTCCGACTCAGAGACCTCGCAAACAGAAACTATTGCGCAGAAGATATTCCGGAAAGAAGAAGCGGCACACTCGTAAAAACACGATTATTTGTACTGAAAAGAAGGAGATATTATTCGTATCTCCGAGC
>BNWE01000142.1 GCA_025998595.1 Alphaproteobacteria bacterium
CGCAGTTTACGTATAAGTACTTAAAAACGAAGAAAGTGCACGATTTTGACTCAATTTGCAAGGAAAATGGGATCATTCATAAATTAACAAAGCCAGCGCATCCGTGGACGAATGGCCAGGTTGAGCGAATGAATAGAACTATCAAAGAAGCGACTGTTAAGAAGTGAGCAACTGGAGAAACACCTCAATGATTTTATAAGAGCACATAATTTTGGGAAGAGATTGAGAGCTTTAAATGGCTTGACTCCTTTTGAATTTGTTGCTAAAAAATTACAGAAAGATCCCAAAAGTTGGGTACTTTTATTGGGTCATGATGAGGCGGGACCAAACAATATCTCAAGGAGCTTCTCTTTATCTGTGAGTTTTTTCATCCGGAGTGATGCTTGTCCCATTTACTTTTTTCAAGCACATCACGCATACCCTTCGGAAGGTCACGGGCGTTTCATAAAATTTTTTAAATATTTTAGATATGAGAAGAGAGGGTTAAACAATTTTGCTAGAAAGAGGTAGAATTAATCCCTAACTCCGCATCAAGTTAGGTCGCCTACGTCAATTTTTTTAAAGATTTCTCGAGTTTTTTTTGTCATTTCAGATCGATGCCAGACGCCGTTAATTTTGAGTTGATAAGTAGCTTTGGCGGTCTCGATTATATCTTTGGGCGAAAATTTTGTTAACATTTTGGCATTTTTCAAGCGATCGTACAACTTGTAGTAGGCGATCATTGCGATAAAATTGACAAGGATCCATCCCTCGAGCACGAATCTATTTTGCATGTAAGTTTTATCAGCTTCCAGAAAATTCTTATAACTATCAAACATAGTCTCGATTTCGTTGCGCTTTTTGTTACCTAAGTCGGGAAGGTCGCCCCTCCCGACTCGGCTCCAGAACCGTACGCGAATCTTTCGATTCATACGGCTCCTCAGTAATATGGCATTTGTCATATGCACCTCTTTGCTAGATCATGTATAGAGTAGTTCTTCTTACTGGAACGTTTGCTCCAATATTGAAGATCTCCGTCGTATGGAGTTCTTGTATCCTTTATTTTCACGTGTCGTTTTATATGAGTTTCACTATGAAGCGCTAATCGGCACTTGTCCGACGTTGCGAATCTACAGTTGTTTCCCTTATATCTGCGGAAGTATTTATTCTTAATCCACCTTAGACCCTTGTGTGGATGTCTCCATCTGGCCCATTTCCAGAGCTTCTGAAACACATAGCTCTTCATATTGCCAAAAACTTTGCTCGATACTCCGCTTTTGAAGTAATTACTCCATCCTTTAATTAACGGATTTAGCGCTTCTATTACCTCTTCTTGCGTTGCGGCGGTTAAGTGTTTCAGCCTTTCTGATATCGCTTTTCTGTGTCTTTTTTGGCTCTGTAGACTTGGTTTCATAAGCGTTTTATACACTTTTACACGCGTTTTCGTTGAGTACTGTCTTATGGAAAAACCTAAGAAATCAAACCCAGCTTTGTTTCCATCTTTCGACTTTAACGTGTGAGTTATGCGAGTTTTGGTCTGACTTAATGTCAGTCCAGTTTTATGAAGCCATTCTTCAATAAATTGCTTTGCTTTTAGAATGATTTCCTCGCTTTCATGAATAACCACAAAATCATCGGCATAAAATACAATTGACATTGTATCTGTCGCTTTCTTGCGGCTAATCGTTGGAGTCTTCTTCTTCGCACATTGAAAAAGATCTTCCTGAAGCGTTTTCTTAGTTTCGTACTCCACTCCGTGGAGCGCAATGTTTGCCAACAGTGGAGAAATTACTCCTCCCTGTGGTGTTCCTGCGACCGTTTTGTAGAATACGTCGCCTTCCATAACTCCATCTCTCAGCCATCTCTTGATTACTCGTCGTAATTTCGGAAATGTGTTGAGTTTGTTTAGCAATGCAATATGACCTATATTGTCAAAACAACCTTTTATGTCAGCGTCCAGCACGTAGGCGTTCTTCAGACAGATTGCGTTGAATATAGCTTGTATCGCATCCTGACATGATCTTGCCGGCCTGAAACCGTAAGAGTTCGGCGCAAACTTTGCCTCCCACTCAGGTTCTAGAACCAGCTTTACGAGAGCTTGTTTTGCTCGGTCTGTCATCGTGGGTATTCCGAGAGGACGCTTCTCCGTCTTTCCAGGTTTGGGAATCCAGATGCGTCTTACCGGTTTACTTTTTTCGTTCAATCTCAACTCCTTGGCTAATTTCAGCCGCTGGGTTGGACTAAGCGATTTCACGCCGTCAATGCCGGCTGTTTTCTTGCCTTTATTGACCTGCGTTACTCTTCTGACAGCAAGCAGTTTCGCGCTCTTCGATTTCAAGAGCAGTTTCTGAAGACGCTTTACGCCTTTCAAGTCGCCACTCTTGGAGGCTCGATATATTCGCTTTTGCAACTTAAAGACGCTACGCTCTAGCTTACGCCAGTTGATTTCGTCCCACTTATACTCTGTCTTTGCAGACGAGCTCATAATTTCTTTATCGCTATTCACAACTATATCCTCCAAATTACAGTGTCCACGTCAGCATATCCTGCGCATTACCACAGGCGTTGGCTTCTTGGACAATCCCTCCGCTGCAAGGCTTGCGGTTGGCTACCTTCTCGTACTTGAGAATTTCTTCACAAATCCGAGAGCTCTTACAACGGTTACTCCGTTCCGTGGTTCCGTTTCTCGCTGGACTTAGGTTTCTGCTATCTGCCGGAGGCTTGAGAGCATCAGACTAACTGCTTACACTCTTAGTCCCTTGACTTGCCTCGATATGTGCGCATCAACTCATTTCGCACATTTACACGTAACGACAGTTCAATCACAGATTCCTTACGTAACCATATCCAGCTGTGTTCGAAGGGATTTGCCACTGAGTTAGGCATTACCTCCTTTTGTTCCATGCTTGCACCAAGAACATTGCCAAGCTTTCTAAGTGTGGAACACACTTTCACCCCGATGCCTGGGGGAGCGGAATTTAACCGCTACAAAACCACAGTTTTGCCTCATACTTGAGGCCGGATCGCACGTATGCGCCACGTTTGCGGATTTGTGGCAGCACTTCGTGAGTGATCCAATGCTGAAACTTTTTGGCTTCTGGTTTATCGGAACGCAATATTACTTTGTAAAGTCCATACTCATTAATTATTGTGAGTTTTTGCTTGCCGCCAAGGGTGTCGATTGAAATGACCCCCTTTTCATCTTCCTCGAGGCGTGCGGTTATGTCCCGACTATTGCTAATTCCCAGTACTTCGCATACATCTTTTAGCACCCACCATAATTCTCCGTCTTTCCAGCTGGTTCTTACATTTTTTCCACAGTAAGAAAATATCTGTGGTTCGTTCATATTAGTCATTTGCATATACTCCTTTTTGTTTTGTTTTTGATCGTTCGTTTTTTCCAAATTATCGTTAATCCCTAACTCCGCATCAAGTTAGGTCGCCTACGTCAATTTTTTTAAAGATTTCTCGAGTTTTTTTTGTCATTTCAGATCGATGCCAGACGCCGTTAATTTTGAGTTGATAAGTAGCTTTGGCGGT
>BNWE01000143.1 GCA_025998595.1 Alphaproteobacteria bacterium
GAAAATCATAGAGGCACTAAAAGAGATAAAAGATGATCGCAAGTATAACGGGAAAGAATATCAGTTATGGCAGATCATATTATTTTCAATTTTTGCGATAGCGAGCAACGCGAAGACATATAGTGACATACAACGCTTCATTGAGTGTAATTTTAACGACTTAAAGGAGGTTTTTGGGCTCAAATGGCGAAGATATCCGACGATATCTGGCATTTGGAAGATACTTACGCGCATTGATTTTTCAGAGATGGAGCAAGTTTTTAGGAAATATTTTTCTGAAACATCAGAATATCAGCAGGAGATAGAGCACATCTGCTTTGATGGCAAGGTTTTGTGCGGAAGCGACTCAAGAACGCAAGACCAATGTGAATCAAGAATTCTCAGTGCTTTTTCAGCAGTGACCAAAAGAGTTCTAGCTCATGTGCAACTGGAAAGCGAAAAAGAGAGCGAGATTCCAGCGCTTCAGGAATTTTTGCAGAAGCTTGATCTGAAAGGAGTTGTGGTGTCTGCAGATGCTCTTCATTGCAAAAAAAACTCTCGAACTAGCTGAAAAAGCAGGAGCGATTCTGATAACTCAGGTAAAAAACAACCAACCAAGTCTGCTGAAACAAATAGAGCACGGCTGTCAAACATACAAACCCACAGTTGTAATTTCCGGTAATGTTGATAAGGAACACGGGCGTATCGAGCAACGGACATACGAGATTTTCGAATCGTTGCCGATGCTAAACAAGTGGCAGGATGAATGGCCTTTTTTGAGAAGAATAATAAGGGTCACAAGGTTTCGAGAAGAAATTGGCATCGACAAAAAACCTTCTATAACAACGAGTTACTACATTTCCAATGGGAAGCTCGAGCCAGAAAAATACGCAAAATGTATTCGCGAACATTGGTTCATCGAAAACAAACTTCATCATCTAAAAGATGCAACGTGCCGGGAAGATTTTACTGTAAAACGAGTTAATCCATGCATATTTTCCATATGCATCGACTTTGCGTTAAATATTATGAGGATCAATAAAGAAGAAAATATCAGAAAGGCCTTATATTGCAATTCCATGAATTTCATGAGGTGCTTTGAAAGTTATCAGAAATCTTTAGGCCTCTAGGAAAAAGCCCTGCATGTGTTTATGCGTAGGCCATGGAGTTATGCAAGTGGTCTATTGACTATAGCAGCGCTATACTCCAGAATGCGTGTTAGCTATTGGTGATTGATTTTGTTTGAAGATTTTATACAAACCTACGGGTATTATGCTATTTTTCTATTTGCCTGCATCGAAGGAGAAGTTGCCGTTTTAACTGCTGGTTACCTCTGTAAGCATGGACTGCTGTCTCTTCCAATTGTGATGGCTGTGGCATTTATGGGCACTCTCATGGCAGAACAGGGATTCTTCTTTATTGGAAGATTATATGGAACGAGGCTTCTGGAAAGATATCCAAAATTCTCGGAAAAAGTAGAAAAAGTCATCGCTTTTTTGAATGAATATGGTGCCGCTTTTATATTTGGATCGAGATTTATATATGGGATTAGAAACATAAGTCCAGTTGTTGTGGGAATGGCGGGGATATCCCCTCTGAAATTTTCTTCACTAAACATTCCGGCCGCGTTTATATGGTCAGTGCTGGTGGCAGGAGCTGGATATCTATTTGCCGATGTGTTGGATTCCGCCAAAGGGAATATGCAAATTCTACAAATAGTAGCTCTGGTCTTGCTTAGCGTTGGTTTTGGATATTTTGTCTATAGAAAATCAACAAAAAAATAGTGATTGCACTGTTGCGAAAATTGAGAAGTTGTTTCTTCTTTTTTCTGGATTATTGCAATGGACTGCGATCCTTCTAAAAACACAATTTTGGATTACGGACAACGCTGGAGAATAGAATACATGTTTGCTGATCTAAAAAGCCGTGTTTTTTCAGTGACAGAAACACATTTGAGAGACGTTGAGAGATTGGAACGATCTAGCCATTGCACTTTATTGTGGAGCCTCTGTGAGCTTATGCCTCGTGCAAAATTAACTTGTACGATCTATTGTCAAAGCGTTCTGTAATTTCATTTTTCAAAACAAAAAATAGTTCAAGTTATTCTTGCGCGAGACCTTACGGTTGTCGCTCTTTTATCCCAACTCCACCACGGCATTGCGCACGCATCTCACATACACCTTTCGGGAGCCAAGTCGGCTCGGACTCACTTCTGCTTTTTGAAAATGGAAAGGCTTGGGTCCTCATCTATCATTTCTTCTGCTATTTGTACACTGTTTAAAGCGGCGCCTTTTCTTACGTTGTCTGAGACGACCCAATACATGAGGCCATTTTTGATGGTTGTATCTCGTCTGATTCTGCTAACAAACACTGCATCTTCGTTTTGCACGTCAAGAGGAGTTACAAACACGGATTCTTCTCTTCTATCGACAGTTAAAATACCATCGAAATTTTCGAAAACATCGTATGCATTTTCTTCCGTAACTGGTTTACTGAACTCACAGGAGACAGACATGCTATGTCCCACGAAGACCGGAACTCTCACGCAGGTAACGGCCACGCGAACATCTGATTTCAGAAGCTTACACACTTCAAAGGCTATTTTTTCCTCTTCTTCGCTGACCCCAGAAGGCAATATGTTTCCCACGGCCGGAATTACGTTATAGGCGATTTGTTTGGAAAAGAACTCCACACTAGGCTGAAAAGCAGAGATAACACTTTTGCTTTGATTATACAATTCGTCAACAGCTCTTTTCCCAGCTCCAGAAACCGACTGATAGGTGGAAACCACGACTCTTTTTATGGGAGATATTTCCGATAGAGCTTTCAGCGTCATGGTTAGCGGCACCGCCACACAATTTGGTGTGGAAATAATTCCCAGAGGAGCCCCTTTGTGCAGTACTTTTGCATTTACCTCTGGTATTACCAGTGGAACCTTCGGATTTAATCTGAAATGCGAGGATTTATCAATTATTACACATCCTTTGTCTGTCACGGATTCCGCATATTTTCTCGAGAAGGCGCCGCCGGCACAGAAGAACGCTATGTGTACATTCGAAAAATCCACATCTGAAAAACGCTGAACTTTTACAGTTCTATTTTTAAAAGAAATCTCTCTTCCAATTGATTTTTCAGACGCAATTGCAATGACATCTGCAACCGGGAAATTCTTTTCAGCAAGAATCTGTATGGTTTTCATTCCAGCATTTCCGGTGGCACCAACGACAGCAACATTATATTCTTTCGCGTATTTCATTTATCCTCGTGAAAATTAACCAACGACTCATTGTAGAACTTAAACACAATTAACTCAAAGAAAAAATAACACACATTTTCCGAACATATGCTTTTTTCGGAAATACACGCGATATTTTCTTCATTATTTTTATGAAGGCGTTCGGATTTCTAGCGCTAACTCCGCCAAAATTTATCCCCTTTTTTTGATTTTCGTCATTTAACTTACGAAAAAATTTGATATCATAGTTAAGATATGGTTTGTTTTTAGCTGCGCCTAATTAGGTGCGCATATTTTGGAG
>BNWE01000144.1 GCA_025998595.1 Alphaproteobacteria bacterium
TAACAACATTTGCTCGCAATTTTACGCAGTTTTGAATCAACAAAATGTTGCAAAAAACATGCGGCATTTTATCCGCAAACACACTCAAATATAAGAGCAAAACGACTTCTTCAGGGGCGACTAACTAAACATATCTCTAAAATTTTATGAAACGCCCGTGATGCCAGACGCCGTTAATTTTGAGTTGATAAGTAGCTTTGGCGGTCTCGATTATATACACATTCAAGTTGAGAAACTGGATTGTGGAAAAACCTGAAAGTTGTCGTCAATGCGAGATCTTGCTTTTTTGACAATAGTCTTCCAAGTTTGTTCGTAAAACTCCATAACTGCGGCTCTAAACTCGCTGGCGGACTTAAAAAAGCGATTATTTCTGGTGTATTCGTTGGACAATTTCCATAATCGTTCAATTGGGTTCAAATTTGGACTATATGTCGGAATAAAATGCAGGATAATCCCCATTTTTTCGGCCGCTTCCCGCGTTTTTTTGCTGATATTGTAGCGGCCATTGTCTAAAAACATGTGAATCTTTTCGCAGCGATATTTCTTTCTTACCAAGCCAAAATAATCAATCATCGAATCGCTATTTATCGTTTCGTAATCCTTTATGACTGTGTTCATACTTTTCAGATTGATCGCTCCGATGATGTTCATACGCATCTTGGATGCTGTAGTTGCAATAGTTTTGCCCGATCCTTTGCGGATCCAACCGTAACTGATCTTTGTCGCCATCGTCGGATGAACCGCGTCTAAAAACAGAATCGGCTCTCGTTTAGGGACTGACTCTTTGAACTTTTTATACCATTCAATAAACTCTGCCTGCTTTATTGGATCCGCTTTGGCTGGCACCGGACGAGGCTTTATGTATGAAAAACAGTGATTTTTCAACCAACTAGTCATGCCGGAAACCGTGTATTTTATCTCGTAAGTTTCCTCAACATAACTGCAGATCTCCACAACTTTCGGATAAGTCTTCGACTCCAGATGCTTGATTAACTCCGACGACTGCTCTGCGGAAAGCTTGCTTTCTGAGCCTCCGGTAACTATTGTCAACTTCTTCGCGGAACGATACTCTTCCACATGCTTGCTGATCGTTTCCTCATCCAACAGCAATACTTTCGATATCTCTCGGTAACTCCAGCCTGTGTTCGACATCAAGACTGCCTTTATGCGATCTCGTATCCTGCCGTTATCATCTTTTCGATGACGCAGCTTCAGTTCCGACTCTTCTTCTTTGGTTAAAAAATCTTTCATAACATATCTTTATCATATTTTTAGGCAATCTCCAATACCTTATTCACGAGATGTATATCTTTGGGCGAAAATTTTGTTAACATTTTGGCATTTTTCAAGCGATCGTACAACTTGTAGTAGGCGATCATTGCGATAAAATTGACGAGGATCCATCCCTCGAGCACGAATCTATTTTGCATGTAAGTTTTATCAGCTTCCAGAAAATTCTTATAACTATCAAACATAGTCTCGATTTCGTTGCGCTTTTTATACGCCTCGTATATTTGTTTAGCAGACTGTGGTGAGGTTGTATAATGAACCAGGGTCAAGGTTCCGAACGTGTGCAACCTCTGGCGGTATTCATTGATGGAGTATTTCTCTGGATGTGTTTCGATTCTCTGAAGATAATCCTGCTCTTCTTCGACGCGCAATCTCTCGTCGAGGAAGGTTGTGTATTTTCTTCCGGCATTTTCGTACTCGTAGTACCAAATTATTCGCTTCTGATATATGAAGTATTTGTTGGTTTTTTTGAAATCCGCCTGCAACAATGGGTTGTAATTTACGATAGTATTCCTTCTCTGAAGCGGGATTATGTATTGCAACTTACGGTTATCCATGGCGCTAATATTGTCGTCACTATAGAAGCCTTTATCGGCAATATATATGACATTTTCGACCTCCATTTCCTTGATATACTGCTTCCCCCTATGATTTACGGTAGTTTTGTCTTATAATGTTAGTGTTTTGTAAAGGGAAAAATCATGATATATCCGGAGTCATTTAGAAAGAAAGTATTGGAATATATAGATAGCTTCTACACGCAGTCATATGTGTCCAAGTTGTTCAACATAAGCGAGAAGACGGTATGGAATTGGGTAAATCATCGGAAGCGGACAGGAAGTCTGAAGCCCAAGGAAGTTGTGAGAGAATCGCCAAAATTGAAAGCAGAGCCATTGCTTCAATATGTGAATGATCATCCAGAGGCGTATTTAGTCGTCCCTGAAGAAAGGTCAAGGAAGCGTTAAACCTCCTCCGGCTCTCTATGTGACGCAGCAATAGGCCGAAATAAGTATTTTGTTAGTTTATTTTTCTAAAAACACAAGCATATGGCGCATTTTCAACCGTGGGTTGCGTTTGTGGTTGAGCTAAGATCAGAGGCTTACATTAATTTAGGCAAGGAAGAGAGGTTCCTGACGCATCTCACTGTGTGTCTGAGGTTGCAACTGAGAGCATACAGACAGAGTGTCGGATAATTTTTTTCTAAGTTTGGATGGAACTTGACTGATAAATCTCATCATGAACCTGAGGTTGTGTCCAATGGCGCAAAGGATCGCATTTAATTTGCATCCGATTTCATGTTTCAGGAAATTCCTGCATAATTTTCCCTCGGATTTCATATGTCCGATGTGTGGTTCGATTGCAGATCGCCTTTTCAGCTCTTTTTTGAGGACATTCGTCATATTTTTTCTTTATCCTGAAATAAAGATTTGCGTTTTGTCGTTTTGAATTGGATGCCCCTTGTATCCCTTGTCTACGAAGGCTTTCCCGACTTTTTGCTTCGATATTTTTTCAGCTTTTTCGATGGCGCCTTGAAGTGTTTTGCTATCGTGGACATTTTCCATCCATGTTTGAGCGGCGAGCGCGATCCCATGCTTGTGCGTGATCACAAGAGAAACTTTTTGGCCATATTCGTATGGAGTTCGGCGCTTTCCCTTTGAAATACAATAGGTTTCCGGAGAGTGAAGACTGTAAAGCTTATTCTTGCTGTCCTTTTTCTGTGCCAGCAATCGCTTGCTTTTGCCCAGAAGATTATCGAAAACAGCTCTTTTTTCAGGAACTTTTTCTACTTTTCGCTCGATGTCTCGAACGACGCGCCCCAGAAAAGTCTTCAGCTTTTTCGTCGATTTTCGAGCTCTTTTCATCTGTTTTGCGTGACAATATTTCGCTGTAGCATACTCCAATTTCTTTCCGACAAATCTGTAGGTCTGACGCAGCTTGATGTCATTTTTATCTAATAATTGAACCAATTTCTCCCGAGCCTCGTTTAATAAAGACGAATCCGTCGGATAGCGGACGTTGCTTTCCATCACCGTCGTGTCAACAATGACATTTTGAACCCTAACTCCGCATCAAGTTAGGTCGCCTACGTCAATTTTTTTAAAGATTTCTCGAGTTTTTTTTGTCATTTCAGATCGATGCCAGACGCCGTTAATTTTGAGTTGATAAGTAGCTTTGGCGGTC
>BNWE01000145.1 GCA_025998595.1 Alphaproteobacteria bacterium
TCTTTATTTAAACTAACTCGAGATTAACTTCTTCACGTGGCTTTTTCACTACTTTTTTTGCCCAAATCCACAAAAACGCTCTTTTTTTAGGTCGCTACTTGATGCACTTCAGTGTTGAATGGGCCATACAATAAACGCAAAGCAGGAGCATATTTATTTCATTTGCAGTGCGACAGTTGCCAATAACATTGCGATTCTTGGCGTTGCGAACAAACATCCTGGATGTCACTTGATTACCTCAAAAATCGAGCACAAAAGCGTACTGAACGTTTTCAAACATCTGGAAAAAAACGGATACAAAGTTACTTATTTGAATGTTGATCGCTATGGAAAAGTCGATCTAAATCAGCTGCAAAAGTGCCTTCAAAATGATAGCAAAGACACTCGTGTCAAGTTGATATCAATTCAGATGTTCAATAGCGAGATCGGAACACTGCAAAATGTGAAAGAAATAGGACGAATAGCAAAGCAGCACGGCGTGCTGTTTCATACGGACGCGGCGCAGTCATTTTGCAAATATGATATCGATGTGAATGCCATGAAGATTGATTTGCTGACTGTTGCTGGCCATAAAATCGGAGCTCCCAAAGGCATTGCCGCTCTATACATTCGAAATCCCGAAAAACTCTCACCTATTTTGTTTGGCTCCGGAGATGAATTTTTTCCTGGCTCAAAACCAACGGAATTAATCGCAGCTTTTGCTACTGCAGTTAAAAATTTCAAGTTCGATAGAAAAAAAATAGAGAGGAATTTCAATGAGTTAAAAGAAATCCTTCTAACCATCAGAAAAATATACATAAATTCTAGCGTGCCATCACATGTTCTTTCAGTCTCAATTGACGGAGTACTTTTGGCTGATATTCTAGAGCGCATGAAGGATTATTCTTTTTCGGCCGGGTGCTCCTGTCTCGGACAGGAAAAATCCAATGTGGTATCCGCCATTGATCCGGATGACAAATTGCCGTCTTGCACCATTAGAATCAGTTTTTCAGATGCAATAAATTCAACACAACTCGTTGATTTTGCTAAAAAATTAAAAATCGTTGTAGAGCAATTACGCCAAGAAAAAAGTATTGGAAAAGGATGCGCCACGGGCGCTAATAGCGTCGCCACCGGATATAAAGGTGTGCCATTTGAATTTGCAAAGCAGATTTTGGCTGAAGCATTAAAGGAGAAGAGATGATTGCGATGTTTACTCTTGTTGAGGCAGCTTCGACATTGGAAATACATCTCGCATACATTTCAGAAGGCGGCGAAGCCATTAATGCGTGTGATGCAATCGCTCACAGATTCTGGGGATAACCCTGTTGGTAGTTGGGATGAACGGTTCAAAATTAAGGGAAAATTAACGATGCCTTATAAGCAGGCACCAGCGTGACGCTGGACTCGTTTTCTATTGCAGAAACTGAGTAAAGCAGTGGCAAGCACGATCTTCAATGCTAAGGCTGAATCAGCACTGAGTAAACGGATCCAACGTCACGTTGGTGGAGAATTATCGGTCTTGTGGGCTACTGCAGCTTTATCATTTTCTTTCTGTTTTATCTGCTAACCCATTGGAAACCATATCAAATATGGAATTACCTATGTTGTCTAAAAGCCAAGTACAGAGTGGGCATGATGACATTATCAGAGCAGTGGTTGCACCACGGGCATTTACTTTTGCTGAAGCAGTTTCAACTTTGAGGATAATACTCGCATACATTGCCGTCAGTAGTGAAACAGTAATCGTGTCCAGCGTCACGCTGGTTCTGAAAAAAACCATCAAAGAGAAGAGCGACATTACTCTGGCAGAAATTCCATACCCAAAATTTTCCGAGGCACGCCATACAATTATTACTGGCACAACCGGAGCGGGAAAGAGCAACGCCATTATTGAACTCATCGATCAGGTAAAAGCCAAAGGCGAACGGCTAATTATTGTGGATACGGTCGGAACATTTGTTGAAAAATATTACCAAGATGGTGACATTATTTTGAATCCACTTGATCCTCGATCGGTTCAGTGGAGTTTTTTGAGTGAATGCAACGACGAAATTCTCCTGAAAAACGTTGCCGCATGTTTGATTGGTCGCAGTGATACCCACGATAAATTCTGGGAAGATGCAGTACGCACTGACATAAAAAGGCGGAAAAATCCATGTTTTTCAAAGTGCCATCATGCAAAACGATTGGCAATTTATTTTGCAAAAAAAACGAAAAATACTTGACAATTACCGCGAAACATATTAGTATATTCAATAGGTTTTAAATATTGGAGGTTATAATGAATAAAACCATATGTGCGATAAAAGGAGCTATATATGTGCTGTCAATGGTGGCAGCTACGTCGCTGTGGGCTGTTGATGCGGAAACGCAAACTTCCCCCGTCAGCGTTACTACATTGCATGAGGCAGTCAAAAATGGGCATCTCGAAGATGTCAGAGCTCTTCTGAGCCATGGCGCTGATGTCAATGAAGTGGACGACAAAGGTAGGCCGTTGTTGTGTCGTGCGATTATGGGAGGCTGTATGCAAATTCCAATGAACAAGGAGATTGTAAAACTCCTCATATCTAGCGGAGCCGATGTTAATGCGGTAGATCATGCAGGAAGATCAGCGTTGCGTCTAGCGGCGTTTTGTCGCAAAGACAAGGAAATTGTTGAGCTTCTCTTGTCCAAAGGAGCTCACATAGGCAAAGAATCAAAGGGCAAACCGCCATTGAAGATAGCAGAGGATTTTGCGTACACATACCAAAAAATTGCAGAACTTCTTAAGTCGTCCTAAAAATAGTTGGGAACAAACAGTCTTCTGAAAAGTGATGATCTGCGTTCCATATGTGAGGAGCGGCTTATTTTTAGCCGTTCCTCTTGTCATAACATTGTGTCTAGGATTTTATGATCTTTGTTAGAGTTTTTTTCTGGATTGCTACATCGCTACGCTCCTCTCTATGACGGACGTGGAGTATTGCAGGTTCATCTCGCATGCTTTCAACCTGGAAGCGAAGGTGCGTGCCGCACACGCACTTACTCTTGCGGAGGCGGATTCGACATCGCAAACACATCTTGTATACAATAGACCTGTTGCGAAACCGACTATATCCGAGGATTTTTTAGAAGACACGGAGACACTTGTGTCGGAGCGCAGAACCGCAGTGTACTCAGTACATGAGGATTCGAGCACCGGATCGACGACAAAAATACCGGATAGAGGAAGGTTACGCAACTGGTCTAATGAAGAAGAGGGCGAAGCCATTTGCGCCAGTGGTGCAACCACCGATGAAGATACAGCGCAAATTGCGAAATTTCTTGAGGATGCTCGATCCAAAAACAAACGAGTGGTAGTTTTTGAAGATGAACCATGTTCACGAATAGGAGCTAATTTAAAGATTATGTTAAAGAGTGAGGTAGGCTTCCAGTTTGTCTATTATTTTGAACAGGCTAGATGCAAGTTCCAAAGAGCTGATGCAATGACTATCATCTG
>BNWE01000146.1 GCA_025998595.1 Alphaproteobacteria bacterium
CCTACGACCTGATGGATTCCGCGGATCCTCTATACTTGAAAATATTTCTGTTAACGTTGCCATTCTCTTGCCTCTATAAAACTTATTAATACTTTATTACTTCTTGGGGAGAATTAAAAGACCCTGTTAATTTCAGGGAATTTGGGATAATTTCACGCAACATATTCTTGGGCGAGGGGACAAATCCATCCTTCTCTGTGATCTTGCCCAGCAATTTCATGGTCTTGCGCTTAGAGCGCTTAGTCTCCTTGTCATGTTGATAGGTGACTTCATACTTATAGTAATGCCCTTTGATCCGCTTTATGACCGTATGCGACTCTTTAAAACGAGAACCCCACTCCGGAAAACCCATATCTCCATCTCCAAAATATGCGCACCTAATTGGGCGCCGCTAAAATTAAGCCATATCTTAACTATGATATCAAATTTTTTCGTAACTTAAATGACGAAAATCAAAAAAAGGGATAATTTGCGGCGGAGTTAGCGGTTAATGCTATTGCTATCAGTTGCGACCATCGTGCAGTTTTTTAATGTCGAATGGGCACATTAGTGCCCGTATTGCAACCACATAACTACTGCCAGTATTCCATAAAACGATATTATCTTTAATTTACGATGTTTTTTCGAAAAAATACTAATCACGGTTAGGGCAATGGTACTCGGATATAATGTCTCCAATGTCGGTGCCAAAAATCTAGCTATTCCATTAAAATCAAACAATGATACCGCAAAGGAAGTCGCCGTTGTCAGAAACAAGATGAATGTAAATTTATCCTGTTTTAAGCGCAATAAAGAGTGCAAGTATCGTGCATAAATACCATTTAATGCAACAACTGTTGTGAAACATGCGAATATTATCGTTATTCCCATAAATAAAGTAGCATGCTTACCCATGGCATGATTTGCAATTGTCGTTAGCATTAATGCCGGATCGATGTTCGCTATGAGACCGGAAAAATTCGATCCCAGGAAAACCATTCCTATATATACAATTGCGAGTAGAATTATGGCAATGATTCCAGCTTTTATCGAGATTTTTATTATGTCGTGGTCTAATGTCCCCTCCGGAAGCGTCTTTTGTATTTGCGCAAAAACCAAAGCAGAAAAGAAAAACGCTGCCAATAGATCCATCGTCTGGTATCCGGTCGTGATTCCATTATAAAAGGATTGTGCCGGAGCTGTGTTCATCGTCATTTGTGGACTACCATTTGATGCGCCAAATATAAACAAGATGGCCAAAAGCAGTAGTAAAATCGGCGTCATCCATTTGCCTACGATGCTGATAATGCGCTGATCCCTTAGGGAAATGAAATGCGCTATCCCGCAGAATATTCCGCTAAAAATCCCCAGAGAAAGCTCTGGCATTAATTGGTTTATGCTTCCATATGCAACCGTAATACATCTCGGTACGGCTCCGAAAGATCCAAGTAGGGACAACATAGTTAACGGCAAAAAGAGCTTAGCAAAACGACCAGCTCCTCCGAAAAACTGCATATAATCGCCTTTGTAAAGCTTTACAACGAAGAGTCCCAGAAATGGCAGAATAATACCGGTGAAGGTCAGTCCGAGACTTCCGAGCAACCAGTGCTCTCTAGTGATTTGTCCTATTTTAATTGGAAATACCAGATTTCCTGCTCCGAAAAACATACCGAATAGCGCAAAGCCATACATAAAAATAAGCTTACATTCATTCATAATAAAATCTCCTAAAAATAATTTAGCTGTTCTTTTTTTCGCTAACTTCTGCGAAAACTTAAAAATATAAGAATATGTGTGGGATTAAATAATATTGGCCGTCAGGCCACGACAAAGGAGACTGTAACTCGTGCGAAAAAATGATTAAAATAAAATATCTGTTCCATCTTTAAACCATAGATTATTTCTAGACTACCATGCGTTGTTATATAAGTCAAGCTTGTTTTTTTGTTTTTTATCGACAAAAAATCGACGCCAAATCGTACGATGAATGGAATATTTTTTGTAAAAAACATTTGGAAAGATGACTCATGCCCCTTACCACCCGTCTTTGTTTTTTCACGTGATCCATGGCACATGAGCCCACAACTCGTGAAAGAAAGTAGATGAGACGATTGCCAAGTCTTTTGTCAAAAATGACCTTTTGGATCTGTTTTGTTTTTTCTCTGTATACCTTTCCTTTACTTCTTCAGCCAGCCCCACAGAGGCTCCCCAGTAAAGCGCAATAGCAAGAATAAGCAACAATTTTTCTAATCTCTCAATCTCGCTCGGTAATGATATGAGACTGAATATGTCTCCTATAGGTTGAATTAATCGCTAACTCCGCTCAAAATTAGGTCGTCTGTGCTACTTATTCCTGAAACTTCAGCCTTTTTTGTTTGAGGATAGACTACCTAATTAGGGAGTCTATGCTTTTGCAGAAAATGCTAAAAAATGAACAAAAAACACAATAGGCTACATAATTTTGAGCGGAGTTAGCGATTAATATACTGCATCGGAGTTAATCCTTTCAAGCGATTATGTGGTCGATATTCGTTATATTTTTGGACGGCTTTTTTAAGCTCGACACGTATTTCTTCCAATGTTGCAGTTTGCAGGTTGTCGCTGGTGTAGAACTCCTCTCGCAGAGTGCGATTTGACCTTTCGATGCCACCGTTATACTTTGGGCACGCTCGCGGCAAAACGATGAGCGGGAACTGCAATATGCGACAAACCTCCTCAAAATCCCCTCTAAACTCAGAGCCTCCGTCCACCTGAACTGACAAAATTTTGAAAGGTGCATTTATTATAAATTCCAGCAAGAAACTGCGCGCGTCTGTGCCAGTTGCTGATGAAAAAATACCTATAGATCGCTAACTCCGCCAAAACTTATCCCCTTTTTTTGATTTTCGTCATTTAACTTACGAAAAAAATTGATATCATAGTTAAGATATGGTTTGTTTTTAGCCGCGCCTAATTAGGTGCGCATATTTTGGAGATGAAGATATGGGTTTTCCGGAGTGGGTTTCTCGTTTTAAAGAGTCGCATACGGTCATAAAGCGGATCAAAGGGCATTACTATAAGTATGAAGTCACCTATCAATATGACAAGGAGACCAAGCGCTCCAAGCGCAAGACCGTGAAATTGCTGGCAAGTAATATGCACCCCGTTTTTTAGACCAGCACTCGAGAGCGGAAGAAAATGGCTATAATTGAGTATTAAGAAAATGATAATAAAATATGAGCAAACAATATAGCGCGCAATTTAAATCAGAGGTTGCATTGGTAGCGATAAAAGAGGAGATGACGAAGAAGTATTGAGTGTCGCCGAGCGTAATAAATCGCTGGCGTCGAGAAGCTACGGAGTCGCTGAGCAAATGTTTTGCGAAAGCAGATAGTTTTTTGCTGGAAAAAGAGAGTGCAGAGGAGAAAATTGCGATGTTAGA
>BNWE01000147.1 GCA_025998595.1 Alphaproteobacteria bacterium
TTTGAATAATCAACAAACATAACGCTCATTTCTGCTTGTTGCTGTGTCACTGAAACGCTGGACACTGTCTAACAATCTCTTTCTTTACTGCAAGTCCTAAAAATAGTCGCATGATAAAGGCTTCCTTAGCCTTTCTTCAGGGACGACTATATAATCAGCATCTGGAAGCCATCATCAGTAACAAATAAAAATAATTTCAATTTTTCTTAAAATTTTAACTGATCGTTAACCTTTTTCCGATAAAATGGTGCTCAGGTTTAATAAATGGGAGACTATATAATGAAAAGGTACGGAATATGTAACATTGTTGGCTGCGTAGCGATATGCGGAATCTTGTGCGGCGCGATTGCAACTATAGGCGGTTATGAGACAGCGGCAGCGACTGAGAATGAGAAGGAGGAAAAAGTTGATTTTTCCGCTCTTGTCAAAAAAAATATCGATAATGCAAAAAAAAACCCAGATTCAAAAGAGCTTTGTGAAAAAATTATTGCAAATAAAAAACTTGGGGAAAGTGCTTTGCGTACCGTTATAACCTCGCTACCATCAAAAGGGATAGATGAGCGCTTTTTGGCGAGTCTTCTAGCTTTTATTACTAAAGGAGAGCTTAAAGTGGGAGGTGCCAAGATCGAGGTAAGAGATCCAGACGGTAAATTGGTGACGCCTGCCGAAAACAAGAAATTTTTTTCTATTGATTTTGATGGAAGCATCATAACGATAAAGCAGAACCTACAGAAAGCTGCAAAGCGTGTGTTGGCTGCAATAAACGCTGATAACCAAGCTAAAAAGAACCAAGGCAAGGATGTTATGATTGAGGCGTCGGGGATTATCAAGGAATTCAATGATTCATTTAAGTGCGCAGTAGACGCTATTATTGATGATGAGATGGATGGAGAAAAATTAATTGTCACGATCAACACGAATGTTGAAAAGCTCAAGAAGATGTGTGCCAATGCTAAGACAAAGACGACCAAGGTTGAGGGGGGGAGTCAAAAAGTGCAGGCGGAATTGTTGGGAAAAGCAGAACTTTTGCCAA
Organism: Alphaproteobacteria bacterium; assembly: GCA_025998595.1. The sequence continues at coordinate 1,034 of BNWE01000147.1, forward strand.
AGGCATTAGAGATGTTAATCGGTCTTATTCATGACAAAGGAAACAAGCTGGGAGAGCTAAAAAAAAACGCAGTAGAGATTTGTGAATTGAGGAAACTGAATGCAGATAAAACTAAAACGATCGATGAGCAAAAGAAGAGAATACATCAGCTGATGACAGAGATAGGTGCTTTGGAAAAAGCAAAGGATGAAGCGCTAGAAAAGGTACAGGAACTATCTGAAAAAAATGCTAACAACGGAAATGCCATCGACGAACTGAAAAAGGAAATTGATAAGCTGAAAGAGGACATTGCAAAAAAGGACAAAGAAATCGGAGAGTTGAAGAAAAAAATCAAGGAGTTAGAAGAGGCAGCTCAGAATAAGGAGCGCGCCCTTGGGAACGCAACAGCTGATATAGAGGCTTTGACCCGAAGAATGGACGAGTGCTTTAAAATCATGGAAACGCTGATAGATGCGGTAAATGACGGTCTAAAGGAATCTGGCGGTGGCGAAGATAATATCAATATTTCACTAGAAGAACAACTTGGTAAAAGCCCATACGCTTCTATTGATGAGTATGAAGAATATAGAAAAGAGAATGGCTTTACTCACAAAGAGCTGAAGGACATAACAACTAAAGAAACTTTGGAGCTAGAACATGGACTTACGAGATATAGGTCAGCTGGAACTGCTGCAAAAGAAAAGTCTTTGAAGGAGGAAAAGAAAAAGGGCAAGAGCAAGGATAGGAAGCCGGCCCCTGTTGCTGATAGTGAAACTGACGCTTAGTTTTTGGTAGTGGTAGCGGAGGCTCGTTCTGCGGCTACTTGCGTGGAGTAATGCGTGTAGGAATTCAGGTGAAGCATTGCAACCACTGAATTCTCGCTGCGCTCCTCTGGACGATGGAAATGAGATGACGAGGCTACTAAATGCTGGTAGTACAGCTACTGGATGACGAAAAGGGCTAAAAAATGGTCGTCATCCAGAGCCACGAAGTGGCGTAGTGATCCAGGACGTAAAGGCTGCACTTGCATCACTAGGGCCTTACGGCGCTACGCTCCTCTGGACGACAGAAATGAGATGGCGAGGCTACTAATGCAGGTAGTACAGCTACTGGATGGTGGAAAATGCTAAAACTACCGTCATCCAGAGCCACGGAGTGGCGTTGGGATCCAGGACGTAAAGGCTGTACTTGCATCACTAGGGCCTTACGGCGCTACGCTCCTCTGGACGACAGAAATGAGATGGCGAGGCTACTAATGCGGGTAGTACAGCTATTGGATGGTGGAAAATGCTAAAACTACCGTCATCCAGAGCCACGAAGTGGCGTAGGGATCTAGGACGTAAAGGCTGTACTTGCATCACTGGCGCCCTACGTCGCTACGCTCCTCTGGATGACGAGGAAGGAGTGGATTTGAGAAGCTAGCACATTGTGTGTGATGTATTAATTGTGTTTTTTATGTTGTTTTGGTAGGTGTAGTATGCGTTGTTTATTGTGTTGTTCGATTTGTAGTTTGTTTTTCTTTTATTCATGTGTCGATGCTAAGGCAAAGCATAAGACGCATACGTCCACTAAAAGCGTTAAAGTAAAGCATAAGATGCCGCATACGGGTGGCAAAAGCGTCAAAGCAAAGCATAAAACGTATTCGTCTAGAAAAAGCGTCAAAGTAGAACCTAAATCATATGCGTTTGGTAAGACAGACTTCGAAGTAGAATCCACATATACATCTAGTAAAACAAATGCCGCGATAAAACCAGAAGCGCCAGTTTGCAATAAAAGCGTTGCCGGAGCCAAAGACTTTGAGGGATTTACCATTGGACTTGGAGTTAATGTCGGATTGCAGAAGACGTCGGCAGAAGTCAATAATCGATTTCGAAATGCTCCTACATCTGTTAATTCTACCATGTATGGTGGTACCGCTACTCTCGGGTATCAGGAGGCGGTGTGCGGAAATTTCACATTGGGAATCGAAGCCGGATTGGACTTCGGATCTGGTTCTAAACAACTGCCAATTGGAGGTAAACTAAAGCCTCACGCAGGACATGACAGCAAGAAATTTCACGAGGAAGACGACGATATTGACAAAGAACAAAGCACTGGAGAAGAGCAAATGGAGGATGAAGAAGAAAGCAACCCATTTAGAGAACGTGCATACGATCTTGAGCGCAGAGGTGTATTGCGTCAAATGTTCCAGAACATTGGAACGAAAGTAGGATTGGGCATTGATACCAGTGATGATAATAGGGATTATTATCAGGAGATACATGTGGGAGCACCTGAATGGCAAAACCTCGTGGAAACGATGCATTGCATTGGAGGGGGGGCTTCAAATGATCCATTGTCACAAACTGCACGAAATTACG
>BNWE01000148.1 GCA_025998595.1 Alphaproteobacteria bacterium
TGATGTTATTGCGCTGAAAAAGCCTGTGCAATGAGGATCTCGACAGGTGCGGGATCGTCTTCTGCAACGCATACAGACAATCGTCCAGCGGCAGAAGCGAATGCTTGCGGAAAGCCACGCAAATCGCCTCCTCTTCCTTCGATAACACTGTCGAATGTACCTCCTTGTGCCTGCAGGACAGATCTTCTACGGATTCCCTGTGCTTTCACTTCATAACCGTATTCGGACTTATGTTATATTTTGCCGCCAATTTCGCTATACTCTCTGTGCTCTGCTGTATCTCTAAACGAACTGCTTCCGTCGTGCGGGCGCTCCTGTGTAAAATTTGTCACATAGTAACTCCTTAAATCTCTCATATCCAATCTCTGCTATTATATCATGATGTGACGGGATCAAACAGGATTATAATTTCATATGTTCACCAACTATTCTGCCATTTCTTTAGGACGCATTTATGCTATCTGCTTTCGGGATTGTTATGTTTTGCTTTGCAAACTCGTTCATCAATCTATCATACAAATAACACTTTAGTACAGTGTCGCTTACGCCCGGTACCGTAACTATCTGCCAGAAAATCTTTATTCCGGTGAGGTCAAATGGTCTTACTCCAAGAATTGCCACATCGCCGATTATTTTCCCCTCGAATTTTTCGCTTGTTTTCATTTCATTAACGATTTCCCGAAGTATCTTGGATGCAGTATCTACGTCTTCTTTGCATGAAACCCTGAGATCGTCAAAATGTCGAAAATAATCTTTTGAATAATTTGTTAGAGCATTTACAAAGTGATATGGTATAACGTGCACGCTTCCGTTATCACATCGTAGGTGAATGACCCTTAAAGAGAGCTTTTCTATCGATCCCTTTATGCCATTTATTTCCACATATTCTCCGACATATAGATTTTTTTCTACTAGAAAAACAACTCCCTGCAAAAATGACTGAATAACGTCTTTGGCCGCCAAACCAATTGCTGCACTGAATACTGAAAAAGCAGCAAGAATCGGAGTAACATTTATATTGAAGTTTGATAATCCCAGTAGAGTAGCCACCAGGAACAATATGAGATGAAATAACACAGATATTGTTGGAAAAAACGTTTGCAGTTTTGTGTAATCATCCTTATTCTCAGCTTTTGCCCTTTCCAAAATAGCTTCTTTAAATTCGTGGAATCCTTTATATAATATTGTTGTTATGAAAATTATCCATGCCACTGTTACGATTTTATCGTGAAATATATACTGGTCTATGTCGATTCCCGCTAATTTCATGAGGAAACAAAGCATTAGAAGATAGCATACCAACACTATTATGTCACAAATCCAAACGAGATTTTCCATTCTTTTAGTAGAAGCTTTAAAATGCGCACTTCCTTCTTCTATCTCTTCCAATTTCGCGAAAAACTTATTGACGATGCAGACGATCACGATCTGAGCGGCAAACATTTCGAATAAAAGCGAAAAAATTCCGTTTATATTAACGAAGAATAGAGCGGAAGATGTATTGTCAACATTATGATTGGATACTACAACCGCAATCATTCCAGCAAGTGCCAAATACACAAATTTTCCATTTATAAATGTTGTTATTTTCGACGACATACTGGAGATGCTAGCCTTTTTAATGTGAAAAACATCACATATAAGTTGATCAGACCGAACCATCTCTATGAAATAAAATAATATCACAAGTCCTGTCAATCCGTTTTCATACAGCAGTCTGTATTCACGATTAGTGGCGGCAAGCACTATCGGATAAATGATTATCGTTACAGAGAAGGATAGCACCAAAACTCTCCTGATGGTGAGATATAGCCTTTTGGAATCCTTGAGGGCAAGTTTTGTCCAACCAAGATTCGCGTGACTTGGAGCTGCTATGGTGTAGTTTATCGTAAGAAGAGCTGAAAATATAATCATAAGCCTTAGATAGGAATCGCATATTACCTCAGCATCAGCAATAAAGTTTTTTGCGACTGCTCCTATTAGTGACATGCTAACTATGACTATCAGTACGGACGCCACTGCGCCGGACGCAAGAATAATGCATTGATCAAACATGCTGTCGAGCTCATCTTTTAGTTTTTCGAACTCTAGGTTTACAAATTTCTTCGAGAGCAAAAAGGACATAAACACTGTTAAAAACATTGCAGCGGCAATGGCACATGCTCCCCATACCGAACCTGCATTATAAAGTTCAACTGTTGGCTCAGTACCTAATAAATTTAGAGATAAATTCATAATCAACCTATAGAATACTACTACAGATTATACTAATGGCAACAAGGTTAAAATTATATGAATTTCTCAAAAAAAATATACGGCCTGCTGGCTCTTGTTAAAGATATATTTTTCCCCATAAAGTGCGAATGCTGCAATGAATTCGTTGAATCAATTGGACTATGCACAAAATGCTGGAAGAAAATTGCTTGGATATCAGATCCCAAATGCAGAATTTGCGGAACCCCATTTGAATTGGACGTCTCCGAGATCTGCGCAAACTGTGCACAAAAAAAACCATTTTTCGATAGAGGTATTTCAGTTTTCGAATATAATGACCTATCAAATGGAATGATTCTGAGGTTTAAACATATGGACTCCATTCATCTATGTCCGCAATTTGCTACCTGGATGTACAGAGCAGGCGAAGAGCACATAAAAGAAGCGGAATTAATCGTTCCAGTTCCAATACATCTTCGGAAACGACTCAAAAGAAAATATAATCAATCGGAATTATTATCCATGGAAATCAGTCGACTGAGCGGCATAAAATATGAGCCGAGAATATTGCGGAAATCAAAACATACGCTCCAGCAAGAAGGACTAAAGCGGGAAAGACGAGAACAAAACGTCATTGGATCGTTTGACGTTGATCCACAATATGCCAATCTTCTGGAAAACAAAAAAGTAGTTCTGATAGATGACGTGTTTACTACCGGAGCCACCGCCAACGAATGCTCCAAAGTATTAAAACAGCACGGAGCCAGCAGTGTAACCGTCGTCACCCTCGCGAAAGTAGTCATCAGATGACCAACGTGACGTTGGAGCCGCTCACTGTTTTGGTGCGTGCTGCACTTGCGCTAATGCTAGCGCTGTAGATTGCATAACACAAGAAACAAAAGCATTTGTATTTTTCTAAAAATTTTTTTGTTTTTGTTTGACATTCTTTTTGTTTTTCTGCGCAATTCATATTGTGGTTTTTATTTGATAATTATAGGAGAAAAATATGAAAAACCTAATTTGTTCGCCCATTCAGAAACGAAGTGCATCAAGTGGCGAAACAATCCGATTTGCCACAAAGACCTCTCGAGGTGTTTTGAAGTTTAACACTTTCCGTGGTCGATTGTTAAGTTTATTTTCAATTTCCCTAA
>BNWE01000149.1 GCA_025998595.1 Alphaproteobacteria bacterium
AAACTTCGGTTTATTCCGGAGATTATCCGGGACATTTTCCAGTTCCTTCTTTCCTTCACCCATTCTCCAAGTTTCTTCAGCTTCTCTCGGGTTTTCTTGCGGCTCGTTTTCAGACCGACCTTAAATCCGATCAATTCATCTATCTCAATTCATCACTAAACATCACTTATAGATTGTAACTTGAGGGATTATTTGTTATAGTACACTCATTAATCGTCCCTATACTTTTGTAGTAATCATGCAAAAACGTGGGACAGGAGTGGGACAACGCAGACAGCCAGATATATTCATAAGGCTATACTTTGTCCCACGGAGTTACAGAATTGAGGTAAAAATGAAATATATCTGGAATAAAACGAATACTATGGGGGTTAGATATAGAGAACATCCCACAAGGAAACATGGTGTACGAAAAGATAGGTATTACACGATTCGCTATAAATTGGATGGAAAAGGCAAAGAAGAGGCTCTCGGATGGGAGTCGCAGGGATGGACAGAGAAGAAAGCTGCTGCAAGATTGTCTGAACTAAGGGAAAGCCACCGCACTGGAGTTGGTGAGGCAACATTAGCAGATAAGCGTAAGGCTGCACAGGAGAAGGCAAAACGTGATGAAGAACTCAATGTTTTGAAAGAAAAGGAACAAATAACATTCGGGGTTATTTTCGAGAAATACATGGAACAATCTCATCAAGACAAGGAGCTTTATACATGTAAAACAGAAGAAGGCATGTACAATAAGTGGCTTAAGCCGATGTTTGAGAATACTCCAATGAAAGATATCTCTCCATTTCATCTTGAAAAGCTCAAAAAGGATATGTCTGATGCAAATCTTGCTCCACGGACAATTCAGTATATGTTAGCTTTAATTAGGCAAGTATTTAATTATGCTCACAATTTCGATTTATATTCTGGAGATAATCCAACGAGCAAAGTCAAAAAGCCATCGGAGGATAACAGACGAAGTAGGTTCCTATCTCATGAAGAAGCCAACATGCTTCTGGAAGCACTAAACGTTGCCAATTCTATTACAGTGCACGATATGTCTTTGTTATCGCTGCATTGCGGTCTTAGAGCCGGAGAAATATTCAACTTAACTTGGAATGATGTAGATTTTCGGAATAAATCAATCCTAATAAAAGACACCAAAAGTGGTAGAAACAGAAACGCCGTCATGACTGATGATGTGAAAAGTATGCTGGAACGAAGAAAACGTGATGCAAGCTCTGACTTGGTGTTTAAATCCAAAAAAGGAGAACGAATAGAGGAAGTGTCTAATACCTTTGCAAGAACAGTAGAAGCGTTAGGATTTAACAGTGGAATAAAAGACAGGAGACAGAAAGTCGTGTTTCATACATTGCGCCATACATATGCAAGCTGGCTTGTTATGAGTGAAGTTGATCTTTATACGGTACAGAAATTAATGGGGCATTCTACAATTTCCATGACAGAAAGATACTCGCATTTAGCTCCCGATCATTTTAAAAAGGCAGTGAGCATGTTAGAGGGCAGCATCAAGCAACATAAAGAAAACAATCTCGTGAGTTTCGAAGCTTGCAGCAGTAACAAGCGATAAAATATCTCCACCTATTGAAAATTGGCAGGACGTGCAGGACGTTGCAGGACAAGCTCTCAGTACCAGCACTTTGAGGCCGTCCTACAATAAGAATGCGTGCAGGACATGCAGGACGTGATAAGATAATCGAGAAACTTTTCTACAAGAAACTTGTTAATATACCGTAATTTTTAATATGCTGTGCCATACTAATGCAGTTTGCTTGTGATGAGCGAAGTGGATTATTTATACACTGCGCAGCGATATGTGGCATTCCGCAATATCAATGACAGAAATGTCCTGACATCTTAAGAAAGCCGCAAATATGATAGGGAAAAGTATTAAATTTTTTACAAGAAAGGAATTAAAATGACATCCATTGCCGAAAACGAGAGGCAACTTTTCGAAGATTTTTTTGGAGAAGAAAAAGAGCTTCGACAGAATCTAAGAAAAATTTTTGAATGTTTTGACGAAAAAGAAATGATAACTCTTATTGAGCAAACTGTTTTTCAGAGGTTAATGGATTTATTGCAGTACAATGATGCTTTTAAAGACATCGATCATTTTTCTCAATTGTTTTCCCATACATTTTCAATATATGGTTATTATTGTAAAATTTTCGCTGAAGGCGGCGGTTTTACAAGCAACTGGTTCGCTGTCAAATGGATAAATTTTTCAGAAAACATAGGAAAATTAAAACCAAAAACAGATAGGTACAAAGAACTATTTGAAAAATGCAAGGACTCCGTTGACAAAATTATCGCCAACGTACACTCAACGCAAATATATGAGGAGTCGACTTATAAATGCGAATGCTCATTAAAAACTATCGCCAATATGGAATTAATAACTTCTGCAATTAATTCCCTTTTTGAAAAAGAGCAAATTTGCAGTAAACAACTGATGATTGACCTTTTAAAAGATTCAGAAGATTTTAGGTTCAGAATTGCAGCGCACCTATATCCTGCCGAACAAGTGGAATCCATAGAAGTCGAATATGCCGCATATATACTACATGGATTTCACCCATCGTGTGCCAAGGAAAAATATCTAACCATTATCGAATGGGTGCCAGCTATTGGTAATAAAACATTTGTGAGAACTACGGAAAAAATAAAAGCAGCAGTTAATACAGGCAGCTTGAAGTGTTGTGATAATAACCATGTTCACATTTAAATTTTTGCGCCCTGCAGCATCTCAAACTCCATTGTCAAAAAGTGGCAAAAACCTATTAATGAACATGGTTAATGATTCAAAAATCGTAAAGGTCGGAGTTTTGGCTTTGTGGGCACGTAAAAACAATTGCTTTACAAGCGAAACTCCGGAGTGGCTTAAGTCAGAAGTACTTAGCAAAGCAAACGATCTTTATGAACTTATTAAAACCAAAAAGGACTTGAATTATGCGAGACTTATGTTGTACATAATTGGAATGTCACGGAACGAAATTTACAAACACATTGTGAAAAACCTTATCAAACAAGCGGTGCGCACAGAAAACAAAAGCGGGGTGATAGTCAGGGCCTTTTAATTCTCTGCGACCAATTTTATCGCTAACTCCGCCTCAAGTTAGGGCGGCGACCTTCAATTTCGCAAAAATATCTTTTAGTTTGCGAGGTATTTCGGAGATATGCCATTGTCCGTTAATTTTGAGTTTATATATCGCCATTGCCCATTCGATCACATCTTTCGGAGAGATTTCTTTCAACAATTTTTCTTCTCTGAGCTTGCTGTACAACCTATAATACGCAATCATTGCTAAAAAATT
>BNWE01000150.1 GCA_025998595.1 Alphaproteobacteria bacterium
TTAGGGAAATTGAAAATAAACTTAATGATCGACCACGGAAAGTGTTAAACTTCAAAACACCTCGAGAGGTCTTTGTGGCAAATCGGATTGTTTCGCCACTTGATGCACTTCGTTTCTGAATGGGCCTCCAGAGCAATCTTTCGTTGCGTATATCCAATTGACTTCAACGCCGCAATCTGGCAGCGTAAATCTCGAGTCACGTGATGATAGGCTTTCTTAGCCATGGTTAACCTCTTTATTTAAACTAACTCGAGATTAACTTCTTCACGTGGCTTTTTCACTACTTTTTTTGCCCAAATCCACAAAAACGCTCTTTTTTTAGGTCGCTACTTGATGCACTTCAGTGTTGAATGGGCCAACCCTATGACATCCCAAAGGGAGTTGTTGTAGAAGCGTTTAAGCAGGTGAAAGCGAACAGAGGAAGTGCTGGAATAGACGAGCAATCCATCAAGGATTTTGAGAAAGATTTGAAAGACAATCTGTACAAGATCTGGAATCGGATGAGCTCCGGCAGCTACTTTCCGCCATCGGTGAAAGCCGTGGAAATACCGAAGAAGGCCGGAGGAACGAGGCGTCTCGGAATACCGACAGTAGGCGACAGAGTTGCCCAGGCGGTAGTGAAGATATGTCTTGAGCCGAGGCTGGAAGAGATATTTCACACGGATTCATATGGATATCGTCCTGAGAAATCAGCGTTAGATGCGATAGATCAAGCGAGACAGAGATGTTGGAAATACGACTACGTTGTAGAATTCGACATCAGAGGCTTATTTGATAATATCGATCACGAGCTGCTGATGAAAGCGGTCGACAAACATGTGAGTGAAAGCTGGATAAAGCTATACATTGGCAGATGGTTGAAGGCACCGTTCGAAGATCAAGGCGGCAATAGAATCGAAAGGAACAGTGGAACTCCGCAAGGAGGCGTAATCAGTCCGCTGCTGGCAAATCTTTTTATGCACTATGCGTTTGATATGTGGATGAAAAGGGCGCCCACAGGTTGTCCTTTTGAGAGATATGCCGATGATGCAGTAATACATTGCAAGACAGAGGTTGAAGCAATAAACATGCTGGATCATCTCGCCGAGAGAATGAAGGAGTGCAAACTGGAACTTCATCCGGATAAAACGAGGATAGTGTATTGCAAAGACAAAGATAGGAAAGGGAAATATCCTAACATTGAGTTTGATTTTCTCGGCTACACTTTTAGAGGAAGATATATAAAGGATCGAACAGGTAAACTGTGGACAAATTTTATACCCGCCGTCAGTAGGAAATCGGAAAAGTCGTTTAGAAACAAACTAAAAGGCTTGAAGATACATCGAATGACAGGCTCTCCGATAGAGGATATAGCCAAACAAGTCAATCCAATGGTGCGAGGATGGCTGAATTATTTTAGTGCATGTTGCAAATCAAGGATTGAATATACAATGGAATGCCTAAACGCAAGATTGTGCTCTTGGGCAAGAAGAAAGTATAAGCAATTGAGAACACACGTAAACAACGCCTGGAAACTAGGATGGAAAACATAGGGGAGTAACAAGAGCTGGATGAAGGGAGACTTTCACGTCCAGTTCCGTGAGAGGCTGATGGTGAAATTCCCTCGGCCTACTCGACAGCTGCCTCATGCTGTGAACTTGCATGATATAAATTGCACAAAAAAGTGGCAGAAAAACGATCAATTGCTATGCTTTTTACATCTCAACGCCATTTGAATACCATCACTGCTCTAGTGTATCATCTGAGAAGTTAATATAAGAAAATTATCACAAATTTTATGAAACGACCGTGCTTCGTGTCTACGATTGTCCAAAGAACAGACAATGCTCTATTTTCAAAAATTGAATGTGTATAGAAAAGCAATATGTCCAGTTTATTTAGTAACAATTCCTTCGCATATTCCAAGAATTAAACTGCTCTGGAGAGGAACCCAAATAAATTTGTGCATGATATTTTGATTTTTCTCCCACAAAGACGACAAATTTTTGTAATTTTTTTGTTTTTCGTTTGATTTTTATCAAAAAGTGTGATACATTATTCTTAGTTGGAGCGTTTTGATTATTGACAGAGACAGATAAGGCTTCTTGTTGATTTTTCGAGATGGTCAGTTTTTTTTATTAATGAGGAGTTCGACAAAATGAAAATACGTAAATCAATAGCGATTTGCACTGCCGCGGTGGTAGTAACGAGTTCTGGAATTGCAGAAAAAGCATATGGAATGGAGAATGCTCCTCTGCACGCAGCCGTTAATGATGTAGTCAACGAGGTTCCAGTCCAAGGTTGTGATAAAATAAGCTACACAGGAGAAGTCAATGCCGAAAATGTTCCACATGGACATGGGAAACTAGAACTCAGCTGTGCCGGCGAATATTTCTATCCAGGAGCAGAGGTTTCCTATTGGAAAGATAATCCATATGGTTGGCAAGGCAAACTTGGAATGAATGACGCTGGTTATGAGATCTCGGAAATTCACTTGATCTATGAAGGAGAGTTTGTAAACGGCATGCCACAGGGAACCATCAAGAACGCCGGCTCGTATTTTTTACCGGAAGATGGAAAATACAAACTCGACATCCATCCTCTGCATGCAGTCAATGAGGCTCCAGTCCAACGTTGTGATGGAGTATGCTACACAGGAAAGGTCAACAGCCAAAATATTCCACATGGACATGGAAAACTAGAATGCCATCGCGCCGGCAAAGATTGCCATCCAGGAGTAGGCAAGATTTCCCATTGGAAAGATAGTCCATATGATTGGCAAGGTAAACTTGGAATGGATGACGCTGGTTATGAGATCTCGGAAATTCACTTGATCTATGAAGGAGAGTTTGTAAACGGCATGCCACAGGGAACCATCAAGAACGCCAGCTCATATTATTTACCTAGAGATGGAAAATACGAACTCAATTCTTACTGGCTTCATAGACGCATACGCAATCTCGATAGCGAACTTTAGTTTTTAGTGTTAATTTTAGTTATTTGCTATACCAATTTTGCTTTATATTTACGAGCGCAAGACCGCTTAAAATCCTGCGAACTTGCTAAGTCAACGTCGTAAGCCTAAAGTAAAAGCGCTATAACGTAACTCTCCAATTAAGATGAACCTTCGGTAGATTCCTTTGCGCAATTGCCTACGAGGGGTTAGCTCGCACGAAATCAATTGATTCGACATAAACGGCCTTTCTCAGGGTCTTTTAATTCTCCCCAAGAAGTAATAAAGTATTAATAAGTTTTATAGAGGCAAGAGAATGGCAACGTTAACAGAAATATTTTCAAGTATAGAGGATCCGCGGAATCCATCAGGTCGTAGG
>BNWE01000151.1 GCA_025998595.1 Alphaproteobacteria bacterium
ATGCAACCTCTGATTTAAATTGCGCGCTATATTGTTTGCTCATATTTTATTATCCTTTTCTTAATACTCAATTATAACCATTTTCTTCCGCTCTCGGGTGCTGGTCTAAAAAACGGGGTGCATATTATTGTGCCGGAAGATAGTTCCAAATGCTGAATACAACGAACTCGTAAAACAAAGCGCATTTGATGATGGAGGCGACATCGAAAAATGCTTCGAAAATAGTCTGAAAGTTTTCGAAGTCATCTACTGGAAAGACTACGAATTCATCAAATATTACGTCGAAGAAAATCTAAAAAACTATGTGCACCAAAGAAATGCGATAAAAATGCTTTCGAAATTCGGTTCACTTTGACGTGACGATACCATTACTATAGAAAACGGAAATATTTTTCTCAAAAAAAACCATAGCATTTTCAGTTTTGGTGCCAACTGAAATAGTTTCGCTATGTGCGTCTATGGTTTTAGGCTAACTGGCCTTCATTTTTGGGCTTTGAAAAAAGTCTATATTTATCAAAGGGATAGCAAAAGTGACGTACGTCATGACGTACGTCGAAATGACGTACGTCATTTTGACGGATATCAATTCCAAAGAAAAACATGTGATCATAAATTGATTTTTTATAAGGAAATTGGAGGTGATAAAAAATGGAGTTATAAAACGCAAAAATAAGAGAGGTGACTGCCGTAGGTTGCGGTAGTTGTACCGTTTGATTTTTTAATTGTAACTATGAAACCAAGGAGGTTTATTATGAAAAAGTTACTATTTATGATGATGATTGCGTCAAGTTTAAATGCGGCGGATGGTATGCTGGTGCATTCTGAGACGCAAACATCGATATCACTATCGCAAACGACTATGTCAGCACCGGAGCTAGCGCATTCTTGGACGCAAACACCGACATCACTAACGACTATGTCGGCACCAGCGATTATGGGGAGATATTCTTCGGATGTTCCAACAACGAGGAGTGCTAACGACGAAAGCCTAAGTTCAATGTCATCGATTAGTGGCAACGGCGAAGGTTATCTAAGTCTAATGCTACAACTTGGTTGTAACGATATGGATAGGCTACGTCTGGAACTACCAATTAGTGGCAACGGCGAAGGTTATCTAAGTCTAATGCTACAACTTGGTTGTAACGATATGGGTAGGCTACGTCTGGAGCTACCAATTCGAGGCAACAGCGGAGGTAGCCTACCAACGATACGGCACAGTGTTAACGGTGGAAATATTCCAACGTCATCGACTAGTGGCAACGATGTAGGTAGTCTGAGCCTGAGTCCAACACTACAGCCTAGTGTTAGTGGCGGGAATACTCCGACACCAGTACCTAGTGGCAGCGACGTAGGTGGTCTGAGCCTGAGTCCAACGCTACAGCCTAGCGGTAATAGTGGAAATGTTCCAACGTCATCGACTAGTGGTAGCGACGGAAATAGTCCAACTAGTACTCAAAGTACAGAGCTGCTTCCCAGTAATGACAGCGGAAATACTTCGGTGCCGATTGCTAACGTTAACATTGAAAGTGCTCAAAGTTCGAGTCAAGTGACTGAGGCAGTCGGACATGACGTAGCAAATGATATTCACAACCACTCATCAAGAGGTATGGTGGAGAACGTAATTAGCCTTTTTTCTTCCGTTTTTGGTACTCTAAATGATGCACCAGAAGCTCAGCGAGATTTGTTCCGCTATCGGGCTTTTGATATGGCAGATATGGTAATGAGACTAGTCGAAGGCAATGCTCATAATATCCATGGTGGTGAATAAAAATACTTTCTGAATTGTTTTTTTCCCGAGGTTCGCAAGGCCTCGGGTTTTTTGCAATTAACGAAGATTTTGCTTCATTTTTATGTGAAAAAGACATATAATCTACCCTGTTGATGTTTAGAAAATTAGGGGGAGATTATGAAAAAATTGTTATTTATTGCGGTGGTTGCGTCGAGCTTAGGTATTGTGAATTGCATGGACAAACAGTTGCAATCACAAAAGAGCGCTGACACTGAAAGCCAAACACACGATGTAAATTATAGAAATCTACCTGTACAGATTGCAGCGCATTTAGCTCAAGCAAACGAATTGTTAGAAACTGGCAATGCAACTCAAGAACAATTACATTCTTTAGCTAAAAATCATTTTATGTTAGCCTATGCGCTGAGCGAAACGCCAGATTTACCTCGGCCGCAATTGCTTTACAAGATGTCTTACGCGGAGTTCTCGATAATGAGTATGGCAAATTTGGAGTCTATGTGTTTGGTACCAGATCTGGCGCTGGAGTCAATACGTGTGATGATGGATGCGAATGTTGTATTGATGGCTATAGGAAGCAAAGCATCGTATGCTCTTCGAAAAAAGATAGCACCTATGGTGGCACTGTCAAATTCAAAAATAATGTTGGTAATGGATGGCGTAGAAACGTTTTGCAATAACAGCTGTAACTGTTCAAAATGTGATCAGCTAATCGATAGTATTGAAAAATATGCGTACGAAAGGTTTCGTGGCTGGGATTCTGCATTAAGCGACAGCGCAGAGGATTACGTTGATGATCAGGATGGTGAACAATCAGGTGGTATACCAACGGAGGCAGCATTATTTATGGCAAATGCTCACTTTGTATATACGAAAAAATGCTTCAAGGAATCGGATGATGCACAGTTGCGATCATTACCTCGTCTGCTTGCAATGCGAATTCAAATGGTAGACAAATTCTCCAGTTATGATGTATTCTCAAAAGCTGAGTTGCTCAGTCTTTTAGCCGAAGCACACTATACAACATTGGATGCGCTTAGCAAAAAACCAGAACCGTTTCGAACGAAACTACTGCAATCCGTACAACCAATGATGGATGAAATACAAGCGATCCTGGATGCATACAAAGTACCAAATCCATTTGCTGAATAGAATTTCCATTCTGCGTGGCTCAAAGGTGTAAAACAACCATTCATCTACTACATACAATGTAGTTTGTCGCGATTTCTTAAACAGCACAGTAGAAAATGGAAATATTTTCATAGCAAAAAATACATAGCAGTTTCAATTTTTGTGCTTACTGAAATAGCTTCACTAAGTACATCTGTGTTTTTTGGCCAACCAACCTTCATTTTTGATTTCTAAAAAATTATATTTATCAAAGGGATAGCAAAAGTGACGTACGTCATGACGTACGTCGAAATGACGTACGTCATCATGACGGATATCAATTTCATTGTTTTTCTCATCAAATGGATTTGGTTTTAGTGCGTGAGGTTAGTCTATGAAAGTAGCGATTGTACATAATAGAAGTTTGGGAATGTCGGATC
>BNWE01000152.1 GCA_025998595.1 Alphaproteobacteria bacterium
CCTCTTTATTTAAACTAACTCGAGATTAACTTCTTCACGTGGCTTTTTCACTACTTTTTTTGCCCAAATCCACAAAAACGCTCTTTTTTTAGGTCGCTACTTGATGCACTTCAGTGTTGAATGGGCCCTCAGCGCGATCATCAGCAATAGCATACTCAAAAACCTGCCCAACAGTTTGCAATATTCGATGCGCACTTTCTGTGGCTCCCCTCTCTTCTATCTTGCGAATTACTATCAATAATTCTTTGGAAGTTATATTTTTGATGGGAGTACTACCTAGAAAAGGAAAAATGTCCGCTTCAAGCCGCCCTAATAGTTGAGTACCATAACGTTCGGCTAGAGTATGTTTTTTCTTCTCGAACCACTCCCGTGCGATATTTTCAAACGTATTGACTGTATTTTCTCTCACCTCAATCTTTTTCTTTTTTCTTAGCTCAGCTGGATCTTCTCCAGCTTTTAGAATCTTCCTCATTTCTTCTCTCTTCTCGCGCGCATCCTTCAGCGAAACTTCCGGATATACCACCAACGCTATCCGTTTCTGCTTAGATGCGTATCTGTATTTCCACATCCAATACTTACTGCCGTTTGGATGTACTTCCATATACAAGCTTTTTTCATCAGACACGCAATACGTCTTATCTTTTGGTTTTAGATTTCTGCACTCTTTATCGCTCAACATTCAATGTCTCCATAAAATTGGCACCATAAAATTAGTCTTCTCAAAAATTTGGCACCGTATTTGGCACCATAAATTGTTGGCTACATGCGGACTTTTTTGGCTTATGCTGGACTACTATAACCTATATTTTATTGATTTTTCAAGGGGAATATTTGGAAAAAAGATATAACAAGACGACCGTAGACTAACGGTTGGCTGGGGTGGTAGGATTCGAACCCACGGATGACGGGATCAAAACCCGCTGCCTTACCACTTGGCTACACCCCAGAGAATCTCCATATACGCGATCAACATATTACATTAGGAACATTATAAATTCTAGTGGTTAATCGTGGGTTAAACAGAAAAAAATATTTGGTGGCGTAGCAAAAATAACACAGGTGATCGTTATGGGACGGCAATTGCCTTTTCCAGTCAAATCTCCGAACGTGTCCAATGTTCAATTTTGCCATTGAACATTATGCGTATGTTTTTTAAAAAGTACTTGCAAAAATTGTCCATTGCATATATATACATGTCGTGGTCTAGTTTTTATTAGTAAAAGGAATGGAGAAAAGAATGAAGAAAATTTTACTAACAGGTCTGTTAGCGTTTTTTGCACAGGATCATTGCAATGCAATGAAAAAGATGGAAATAGGGGAATTTAAGAGAATTTTGGAGGAAAAACAACCGATAGGAGCTCTGTCAGATGAGTGTTTAGATCAAATGTCGAAGGAGCAAGTTGATTTGATGTTCGATATAGAAAGCGGTAAGGCTGATCGTTCTATTGTGACATTAAGTAACGATATCTTGCGGGATGCGCTGGCTTCATATGCATCTCCCCCGACGACGCCTATAACAAATTCTCGAGATGTAAGTCCACAACCTAGTTCGTCAAATGTATTATCTCTTCGTGATGGCACAGGTAGGCATCTTCGTGTTGGTAAGGCTGAAGACAAAGGAGATTGTCTTCTTTTGGCTCTTGGTACTACCAGAGAAGCTTTTTCTAAGATACTGATTGAATGCCTCGACTGTAAACATAGCGACAAAGCCTTTTCGTTTGTTAGCTCAAACATCCATTACCAAATAGCGTTTATTATATCGCCCCCAATAGAAGGCGCAGAGAAAGATGAGGATTTTAAACGCTGGGTAATAAAAAAAGGCCAAAATGCCGTAAGGTCTTTTCTTGAACAATTCATAGGTCTTAGGACACCAGAGTTTGTGCAATTACAGGATCTAGAAAAGTTTCAAAGACACGATGGAAGCACATTCACAAATTATTTGAATATCTCTACATCTGAAAAGAAACTAGGCATTGGTAACATTCTAGCAACGTGTTTAGGAAAGACTCTTAAAATAGTTACACCTAATGGTAGTATTTACTGCGAATTTGAACCGGCAGCTGTGCCTGGAATACCATTTTTGGTAACTAGCTTTGGTACAAGCAGCGAAATATTTGTAGTTTGGGATGGAGTAAACCATTTCAATCCAGCTGAGTTGGTCAAGTGACTATCGTTCTAGAGCGGGCGCAGTGTATTCTCGCTGCGTTCAAACGCTAACTCCGCCAAAACTTATCCCCTTTTTTTGATTTTCGTCATTTAACTTACGAAAAAATTTGATATCATAGTTAAGATATGGTTTGTTTTTAGCTGCGCCTAATTAGGTGCGCATATTTTGGAGATGAAGATATGGGTTTTCCGGAGTGGGTTTCTCGTTTTAAAGAGTCGCATACGGTCATAAAGCGGATCAAAGGGCACTACTATAAGTATGAAGTCACCTATCAATATGACAAGGAGACCAAGCGTTCTAAGCGCAAGACCGTGAAATTGCTGGGCAAGATCACAGAGAAGGATGGATTTGTCCCCTCGCCCAAGAATATGTTGCGTGAAATTATCCAAAAACCACGCAATGTCGATAGCAAAATGTTCGGAATTTTCGCGTTATTTGAGGAGTTGTTGGCTGATGAAATTTGCTCTACCGACGGTTTTTGATCAAGAAACGGTAGAGCAATTGCTTGTTTTTGCCATGATGAGATGGTCGCGCCAGTCTCCGATCAAGCGTCTTGCACACTATCATGAGCAGGATTTTTGCTCCGAATCTTGGTGCAAAGAGTTCCGCTTGACGGACAAGAAAATTACCGAAACGTTAAAAAAGGTTGGCGAGAACAGAAATAAAATCGTGCAATGGATGAGGGCTCTTTTGCCGATATCACCTGAAAAATCAGATAATTTTATGCTAATGGATTCAACGCACGCCATTAGTTCATCTGAGCATCTTACCGCTAGTGTGCTGGGGCACAATCCAGACGGCTTTGACAAGCAAATTAGACTCATGTACCTATTTAGCCCCGTTATCAAAAAGCCCGTCTATTATCGGCTCGTGAACGGCAATATTCCCGACGTTTCTTCCATGAAATTGTGTCTGGAAGAAATGGAGTTGGACGATGCAATTATGGTCGCGGACAAAGGATTCTATAGCAAATCAAACATCAAAGAGCTAAAAAAGCAGCATTTACAATACGTTATCCCGCTACCGAGAGGCAGCAAATTAATCGATTACACACCGTTGGAGAATGGGATTTTTAAGAAAACCCGACAATTTTTCGTCT
>BNWE01000153.1 GCA_025998595.1 Alphaproteobacteria bacterium
CAGTTTTCCGTACATGTTCGGCAGCAGATTCAAAGATGCCGTTAGCGATGTCATATCGAACGCAGAATTTTCAAATGGATTGTTCATAGTTTTTTCTCCTTAAGCTGATTGTCTTATTACTAAACCGCGAGCCTCTAAATCTTTTTTGATTTTCTTTTTCTGAGCCACAGTTGCGCCATTAGGAAATACAACTGCTCCACTCGCGACAATTGCATCACGCGCAATCATCAAAGATTTTTTTACTCCGTCGGTTGCATCAACATCCTCTAAAAGAACGCCAACCGCAGTTTCACTTCCGTCCAACACCTCATTTTGTGCTCCAGTTGGCAGATACACTGATTTTACTTCGTCGGTTGCTGTTTTTATTCCAACAATGGTTCCGAGTTTTAGATTTTGTCCAGCAGCGACTGTCACGACCTCGCGACAGTAATTTTTATCTGCTTCGTATTTGAGTAGATCGCCCAAGTTTTTGTTTTCTACGATAGCCATTTTTATCCTCCTATTTTTGCTCTTAATTTTGCTGCTGCAAGCACAGGATTCTCCTGCACTTTTTCCTGATGGTACACTGTGCTTATAATCTCATTTTGAGTACTCACAGATGCCAGCAATTTTTCTTTCACCTGATCAGGCGTTAATTGCTGCTCGATGAACTCAGCCATCTTATTTTCTGCGTGAGCCAATTTGCAGAGTTTTGAAATCTCCAAAATCTCTGCGCGATACGTTTCGATGTCTTCAGCCATATTTTTCCCTCCAATAATTTGTATACATTTTCGAAAATCACCAACCTCATCTGCCAAACCGAGACTAATCGCGTTATCACCAAAATATGTGGCAGCTTGAGTAGCTTTGATCTGAGCTTGTGAGATGTTTCTATTGCTTGCGACCACCGCAACAAACATTCCATAAAGACGATCAACCTCTTTTTGCAAATCGGAAATCGCGTCGTCTGAAAGAGGTTGATGCGGTGAAAGATCGTTTTTCTTATCACCTGCAAAAATTGTCGTATATTTTATGCCTTCTTTCTTATCGTATTCGCTGATGTCCAAATGCGTGGCGATAACTCCTATACTTCCAACTCCAGACGTTCGATTGACGAAAATTTTTGATGCCGCAGAAGCAATTGCATACGCTGCCGAAAATGCATGATCGTTGGCAATGGCATAAATTGGTTTTATTTCTCTGGACTCATAAATGAAATCCACCAAATCAAAAAGTCCACCAACTTCTCCACCAGGACTATCAATATCTAACAAAATAGAATTGACTTTTGAGTCTTCAAGAGCTGTCGCAACCAATTCGTGAATTTCATTATATGATGTCGTTGCGAAAAAATGCGAGTCGCACTGACAATTTTTTGTAAGCAAACCATGAATCGGAATGACAGCAATACCATTATATATATTGTATGCAATTTCTTTTTCCGCAGGAAACCATTCCAGACTGGAAACAATTTCCAGCGACTGTGGATTAATTAATAGTGGTTTATTCATCAACTTCTGGATCATCGTTTTCCTCGTTTATGTTTTGTGAATCGAAAATTAGATTCATCTTTTTTGCACGTTCGTTATCGGCTGCAATTTCTGCGTCTATTTCTTCGATATCATAGCCAAGTTCAGAAACAACTTCTGCGCGAGATTTGAATCCGCAGCGAACCGCATTCATTTGTGCATTTTGTTCTTTCAATGGATCAACCCAAGCGAATCCCTGTGGAATCCATTTCACCAAAGAAAAAGTTGGATCGTTTGGACACTTTATTGCGTCAGATAAAATTGCAAGCTCAATCCATTTGTTCCAAATTGGTCTGCAAAGTTGAAACACAATTAAGTTATGTTGTAGCGATGTACATTTCCGACGGAATTCAACCAATCCTGCTCGAATAGACGAGTAATTTACATCGCTCAAGTCGCCAGTAAGTTGTTCATAGGTAATTCCAAGCCCAACAGAAATGGCGCGAAGCTGTTGCTTTATAAAGACTTCGTATGTTCCGCCAACATCTGCTGGAGAAGAAAATTTTACATCCTCGCCAGGATCCAAAAATTGCATTGTTCCTGGTTCAAGTCCAGCAAATGCAGCGCCGTGTTCGTTGGCGTTTCCCTCTCCAAACATGTCGGTTTCTGAATCTAAACGAGTTACGAATCCAGCAAACATTGCCGCCGTTTTTTTGCGAACCAATTCGGCATCTTCATATTGATCGAGGTCATGCAATTTCAGAAGAACATTACTCAGCCATGGTTCACCGCGAATTTGTCCAGGTCGGAGCGGTTTAAAAATATGCAAAATTTCCGATGCCAATATTCGCACTGATTCATGCCCACCGCAGATGTCGCCTGGATGCTCCTTATATAAATGATAGGCAACGCGCTTTCCGGTTTTATCGAATTCGATGCCAGATCTGATGATATTTCCATTTGGCAATGCTTGGTCTTTTGATGAATCCAAATGTTCAGATTCTAACACTTGCAATTTCAACGGAACCGTTGCATTTTTCTTATCGATTTTCAAACGCACAAAACACTCGCCGCATTCAATGACACTTCGCAATACCAACGATTGAAATCCATAAAAATCGACAACTCCTGCGCTGTCCGCTTCATCTGTCCAACTCAACCACAAATCCTGGATTTTTCGCCTAAAATCCTGATCTTTTGCTTTGGACTGCGGCTTGATTCCTGTGCCAATGCAATTCGAAACAATTGAGTCTATAGCATTTGCCGCATATGGATTTTTACGAACGATGTCGTGTGACCGAGTCCTTAGCGTGCTCAAACTCGAAGCCAAAAGTGTATTGATGGACGAACTCGACGGATACCAATTTCCAAGACGTTTTCCGTGTCCGGCTCCATCGTATTGTGCTGATGCTTTTTTCTTGAGGAGATTTGTGAATGACTCAAATATTTTCATTTTAAGCCTTTTGTAGTTGCGAAAATCACTTGGCGTTTGTTGTTTTTTTCTGGATCTTCCAAGCCTGCTTTGATGCGATTCCTCAGCTTGAGCAGTTCGTCCAGCGTAATGTTTGCATATTGAAGCCGAGTGTCTCCGTAGCTCACGCCGATAACTCGTCGTCCAGCCTGAAAGTCATTGATTGCTTTTTCTATCGATTCAAGATTTTCTCGGTTAAACATAAAAATCCAACACTCCCTACATATTGCTTATTCAGTGTTGAAGAAAAAATGTCTAAAAGGATTTTTGTGTTACGAATGAATTATTGTGGATG
>BNWE01000154.1 GCA_025998595.1 Alphaproteobacteria bacterium
ACAACTTTATCATATCCACCAATGGCCGCATAGTCCAACGGTACTTTGTTGTCATTGTCTTTTGCATCCCAGTCAATATCCCAGCCGGGAAGATTGATTAATACTCCAGTTGAATACAATCAGACGTCTACGAAAAATTTGCTCGCGGCTCTGTTGAACAAAGACGGTGACGTGAAAAAAAGAATAGAGGACCTGCTGAATGCTGGAGCAGATCCTAATGGTAAGGATGATATCGGCAGAGCAATGCTAAACGTGGCTACGGAAGAGCAAAACATTATTGCTGTGAAAGTATTGCTGGAGCATGGAGCAAATCCTAATACCACAGACGAAGAAGGTAAGACTCCACTGCATTGTGCTTGTGGCCCAGATGATAGCGCAGTGGTTCAGCTTTTTCTTGATAAGGGAGCTGATGTGAATGCAAAAGACAAAAATAGTAAAACGCCGTTGCATTTTGCATCTGAAAAAGGCAGCTCTGGCGTTGTTACGCTTCTTCTGGGTAAAGGGGCCACTGTGGATGCAAAAGACAATGACAACAAAGTACCGTTGGACTATGCGGCCATTGGTGGATATGATAAAGTTGTTGCCTCTCTTTTAAGCAAAAAAGCTGATGTTAATGTGGCAGACAAAACAAAAATGACTCCGTTGTTCTATGCGACCATTGGAGGAAACGACAAAATTGTCACATCTCTTCTGAATAACAAAACCAAAACAACCAATAATAAAGCTAACACAGCCACTGTAGATGCAAAAGATGGTAGTAGCAGGACAGCGTTACATTTAGCATCTGAAAAAGGTAACTCTAAAATCGTTACAGCTCTTCTGGGGAAAAAGGCCAATGTCAATTTGGTGGATAAAACAACAGAAAAATTGACTCCGTTGCTCTATGCGACCAGAGGTGGGCACGATGCCATTGTCAAATCTCTTCTGGCTAAAGGAGCCACCGTCGATGCGAAAGACAAGAGTGGCAAAACATCGTTGCATTTGGCATCTGAAAAAGGTAATGCTAAAATTGTTACAGCTCTTCTGGCTAAAAAGCCAAATGTTAACTTGGCGGACAAAACAACGGAAAAATTGACGCCATTGCTTTATGCAACCATAGGAGGGTACGATGCTATTGTCAAGTCTCTTCTAGCCAAAGGAGCTGCTGTCGATGCAAAAGACAAGAGCGGCAAAACATCGTTACATTTGGCATGTGAAAAAGGTAACGCTAAAATCGTTACGGCTCTTCTGGGAAAAAATGCTAACGTCAATTTGGTGGATAAAACAACAGCAAAACTGACGCCATTACTTTATGCGACCATGGGAGGATATGATGCCATTGTCAAATCTATCCTAGCCAAAGGAGCTACTGTAGATGTAAAAGATAAAAATGGCAAAACATCGTTGCATCTGGCATCTGAAAAGGGGGATATTAAAATAGTTAAGCTTCTTCTGGCTAAAAAGGCTGACGTCAATTTGGTGGACAAAACAACAGAAAAACTGATGCCATTGCACTATGCGACCATAGGAGAGTATGACGATGTTGTTAAGCTTCTTTTGGACAATAAAACCAAAACAGTCAAAAATAAAGCTAATGCAGCCACTGTGGATGCAAAAGACAGTAGTAGCAAAACAGCGTTACATTTAGCATCTGCAAATGGCAACGCAAAAATTGTTACGCTTCTTCTGGCTAAAAAGGCCAATGTCAAATTGGCAGACAAAATAAAGCAGACGCCATTGCACTATGCGGCTTTCGCTGGACATGCTGAAGTTGTTAAGCTTCTTCTGGCTAAAGGACCAGATGTAAATGCAAAAGATAGTAACGGCCAAGCTCCACTGCATTTGGCGGCTAAGAATGGGCATGCTGAAGTTGTCACGCTTCTTCTGAACGATCCAAAAATCGAAGCAAAAATAACGGACAATGGTGGCAAAACGCCTGAAGATCTGGCATTAGAGAGTGGACATGCAAACATCGGGTTAATATTCCAAGATATGGGTGGGGAAGGCTGTGCCGTCGCTAGCCATCCAGCTTTCTGAGGAGTTTGGAAAAACCAATGTCTTCTTCTGCAAAGTTGAGGGAGAAATAGGCACATATTTAAGATAAGACGTTGGATTTTCATTTTTCCAGAACTAAAAGCCACGGGTGGCAATATCGTTTCATATTGAACATTAGATCTGTTGCATAATCGACTATGTTGAAGGATTTTTTAGGCCAACGTGAGACGTTGGATCCGGTGATAATGAAGCGCGAGTGCTGCAAGCACCGACGACAAAAAGACCCAACAGATGAAGATTATGCAACAGGTCTATTTGACTTATCTCCAAAAAAGTTGGATGGTATCGGTAATTGTCGAAGCTACCTCGGCATCTGTGATGATTGGAGTGTATTGGCGGCCAGATCCAACGCTTTTGCAATACATCAATGCATACGCAAGTTTTTCCGAATCGTCTGAATTACTTGAACTTGAGCTCGAAGTAGTTAAAGTACGTTCAACCTTTGTCTTTAACTCTTCGACTTTTATTGTTATATCCGCTGTAGAAATATTAGCAGATGTTATTTGAGTTAAGAGCTGATTTTTTACTAATGGAGCCAGTAGCATCTTTTTTATGAGCAAACCAACATTGCTTGAATCAAAGGAATTTTCGTTATCTGCTATAATTTTAATGAAGCTGGCAATAAAAGACGGCGCGTCGTTTATAATGTTGTTGCTTTTAAAAAACTCCATATAGGCAGCAACAGAAGATTTTATAATTTTTATTTCTGGCTCACTTTTTAAATCAAAGCCGTCAAGCTTCGAAAGAAATAATATGCTCGAGAAAATCTTGGAATCGTTTTCGTTTATCTGATTTGTGGCGGCATTTCTAATGCCATATGAAAGTGATTATAATATCTTATTTTCGGAAAACTCGTTGGCAGTAATTATGGTATTTAAAAATTTCGAAACATTTCCATTGCTGATTTCATTTACCAATGCATTGGTATACCATTTTTACTTTGCGTTTACTGCGGCCATTATGGCAAGTTTCAAGGTCTCGAATTGATGAGCAATGTCTCTAATTTTGTTTTTCAACCAATCCCAGAAGTGTTCAATAGGGGTTAAATCCGGCGAATATGGCGATAGGAAAATTACTTTATGGCCAGCTCCCTCTATTAGGTCCTGTTAGCAAAAATTAAGAAGTGGTATAAAATCTTATTTAGGCTTAAATATGAGGATTATACCACA
>BNWE01000155.1 GCA_025998595.1 Alphaproteobacteria bacterium
GTGGTATTAGGGGTTCAATGTGTAGGATAGGTGGGAGCCAATGAAGCAGAGACGCCAGTCTTTGTGGAGGCAACCTTGAAATACCACCCTTTGAACTTTTGATATCTAACTGAGGTCAGTGAATCCTGATCCAGGACCCTGCATGGCGGGTAGTTTGACTGGGGCGGTCGCCTCCGAAAGAGTAACGGAGGCGTGCGAAGGTAGGCTCAAGCCGGTCGGAAATCGGCTGTTGAGTGCAATGGCATAAGCCTGCCTGACTGCGAGACAGACAAGTCGAGCAGATACGAAAGTAGGTCATAGTGATCCGGTGGTTCCTAATGGAAGGGCCATCGCTCAACGGATAAAAGGTACGCCGGGGATAACAGGCTTATCTCCCCCAAGAGTTCATATCGACGGGGAGGTTTGGCACCTCGATGTCGGCTCATCACATCCTGGGGCTGAAGCAGGTCCCAAGGGTTTGGCTGTTCGCCAATTAAAGTGGTACGTGAGCTGGGTTCAGAACGTCGCGAGACAGTTTGGTCCCTATCTGCCGTGGGTGTTCGAGAATTGAGAGGAGTTGCTCCTAGTACGAGAGGACCGGAGTGAACATGTCACTAGTGTATCGGTTGTAACGCCAGTTGCATAGCCGAGTAGCCATAACATGGAAGAGATAACCGCTGAAAGCATCTAAGCGGGAAACTCGCCTCAAAAATAGTTCTCGCCATCAGGGACGTGGAAGACTACCACGTCGATAGGCTGGATGTGGAAGCGCAGTAATGCGTGAAGCTAACCAGTACTAATATCCCGATTGGCTTGATACACGAGACTGATGCATAATGAGATATTTTTTGCAAGAGCTAGGAAGAACGCAGCGCAGGATCGCAGTGTACTAGATGTACATGAGAATCCGAGCAGCGGATCTGACGAAGCCAATTGCGAAAAAGAGCTCATTGTGCATCAGTCTCGACACAACAATCAGTCATAAGCTTCTTCAGGTTCCTGAAAATGGACCGATAGTAGTTTTGTTTTCCTCCTTTGTTTGTCGAGAATCTGCTTTTTGTTGGCTTGGTGGCCATGGCGGGGAATAAAACGCTCCATCCCATCCCGAACTGGAAAGCGAAGGTCCCCTGCGGCAATGGTACTGCGTCCCTGAGACGCGGGAGAGTAGCTCGCCGCCTGGCTTATAAAAAGCAGATCCTCTCTTGTTCTTTCTCTTATTGCTTTGGCTTTTCCGTATTTATTTATAATATTTATGTCTTGTTTAATTTTCTTAAAACATGTTGTGCATATAGTTCTTTTTGCTTGCTTTTGGGAGTATATAAGAAAAAAAATGAAAAAAAATAATAAACAGAAAAAAGAAAATGACGAAAAAATGTGTGAAGCATGTCGGAATGTTCAATGGACTATTGTGAACGGCGATGATGATGCCGAACATCCTTATCGTTTATGCGAAAGTTGCAATAACAAACTGGAATCTTATTCTCTTCTTCCGCGCGAGTGGTACAATTTAGCTGTTATTCATGGCGGGAACAGTTTTTATCTGCACGATGATTTTTATGATGACAATGGAATAGCTGCTGATTTTTATGATGAGGATGGAGAAATTTTCGGTATAGATATAGATAAAGAAGATTTTGCACCTAAATTAAGAAACGTTACTAGGGACCTTCAGCGTCTAATTGAGTATTGCACAACGAAATGGACGCTAGATAAATCATTAATAAAGGCTCTACACAAATATAGCAAAACTGACATACTGGGTATCTGCAAGCAAAAATATATTGATTCCAAAAGTGAACAAATAAGAGAAAGTTTGGTTAGAATAGCCGTTGAAACTGTTGGAAAAGAAACCGCCTCTTGGATTCGAGAATTATGGAATGAAGGAAGAGTAGATGCTGCTTACTTGTCTAGCGTGTCCATAGAAATATTACCTCTGGATGAAGCCTTCAGGTTTATTATAAATGATCTCAGAAATGTTGACGGAGACGATTTCCCAAGGATTGTTTACAATTGCCTTTATTTATGTCGCTCGCCGATAGTTCTGGATTTGATAGAAGCAAAAGCAACCAAATATCACTATTATTGGGCTAGATTAGCTGCATCTTCCAATCCCAGCTGGAATCGTATGGAAAAATGGCTAACCAGAGGACATCCGCTTAGCTTAATTGCGTTGGAAGCTGTATCTTTGTGCAGGCAGAATCTACCGAACGATCGCCCTCTTGCTGAATTAAATCCTACCCTGAATGATGCACCAGAATGGAGTGTGGTCGAAAAAATTCTCTCGGAATATGAGAAAAAAGATGACGATAAGCAGGCATACTACTCTATTTCAAGGATAAGAGATAACATTGATGAGATTTTTCGATAAGAAAAGCGTCGAATTTTGTTGGCTTGGTGGCCATGGCGGGGAATAAAACGCTCCATCCCATCCCGAACTGGAAAGCGAAGGTCCACTGCGGCAATGGTACTGCGTCCCTGAGACCTAATCGCGGTAGACGGAGTACAGCTTTGCAGCCGTCTCCACCCCGCACAGAACTACGCATGCGGATTTCCCGCACGTAGCTCTTGATACTAACATTCGGCAAAAAGTGTTGCGGATTTCCGTATATCAACGTAGATTCTCGGTTTTTCCAATGGCAGATATTTCCTCAGGATTTCGTCGAACTTTTCCCAGGTGAGTTTCTTCATCTGAGATCTTTTGCACCTGTAATAAAATACAATCCTTTTGATTTTATCAGCTAAAGTGCTCAGAGATTGGAAGTTTCCGCTTACGCCAAAGTATTGGTAATATCCCCTTAAACTTTGGTTTATTCCGAAAATTATCCGGGACATTTTCCAGTTCCTTCTTTCCTTCACCCATTCTCCAAGTTTCTTCAGCGTCTCTCGGGTTTTCTTACGGCTCGTTTTCAGTCCGACTTTGAATCGTCCTGTTTGATAACTTTTGCCGCAATAAAACGTAAATCCAAGAAAATCAAAGGTCTCCGGTTTCCCAAGTCCTCGCTTCTTCCGGTTCTCGGAAGCAAATCTCCCGAATTCCAGAATACGAGTTTTCTCTTCTGCCAGCGATAGTCCGAATTTTCCTAGTCGTTTTGGAAGAACTTCGTAGAACTTCCTCGCGTCATCTTCGTATTGAAACATCGTCACATAGTCGTCCGCGTACCTCACAAGATACGCCTCTCCTCGGCAATGCTTCTTTACGACTTTC
>BNWE01000156.1 GCA_025998595.1 Alphaproteobacteria bacterium
CTAGGGGCGAGCAATGACTAGAGGCTAAAGATCGATAGATTGTTAAATATAAATGGGCATTAATTGATTATTGCCACCTTTAGATGATAGAGCTTCGAGGATTTTTAGGCGAGTAGCGATAGTTGCTGATGGAAATCCTCGACTTGCTCATTTGTAAAAGCTTTTCATCAATGTGCAATCAACATTTTAGAAAAATATTTTTTATTTTCTTGTGTTTTTATAAAAAATTAACTAAATTGTGACATGCTATCCTTGTGGTAAACAAATAGGAGATAAATATGACTTATACTACGTTACGTTATTTAATTGTTTTTGGACTGCTGTTAAACGTTTTTTTGGATGCGAATGGCTCAGAAGAGCCAAATACGACTGGTCAACAAGCTGAAGATAGATCACCGTCGGTATCGCCTCCTTTGTGGTTTAATCATCATGTTGGTGTTTATAATCAGCCAAACCTAGCGCCAATACTCCGTGCGAATTCTCCCAAAGTAGCCGTTGATCAATAACCATGTTCACATTTAAATTTTTGCGCCCTGCAGCATCTCAAACTCCATTGTCAAAAAGTGGCAAAAACCTATTAATGAACATGGTTAATCAGCTATAGTTGAGAGTTCGTTTTCTCCGGAGCCACCAGCTAGCTACTTGAATGCGTTCGGTCCTCCAGCTCAACGATCAGTGAACGAATTAGATGAAAATCGTCAATTGGATTCACCTTCGCCTAATTTTAGCGTAGCACCGTTTTCTGAAAACACCTCTCAAGTTGATCCACCATCGCCTGTTTTTGCTCTTCTTCGTAATCCTCGCACAAGTTTTGCACAAGGACCAACTGCAACTTTGCAAACATCTCATGATCTGCCACATATAGATGTTTCAGCATCTTCCGATTCGTCGACTGCATCAGTCGATTCACCGTTCCATAGCCCTAACTTTAACTTAGATTCGCCATCCTTTGGTGCTTCGCAGTCACATCCATTTCCTCCCGGTTTCGGCACATATGATGACCGGAATGGCACTGAGGAAGAGGTCAAAAGATTGACAGAACAAACTAAAGAAGTAATCTTGGATGTTCTTCGTAAAGCGAATAGTATTTCGGAAATACCACAAAAAATCTCTTGCTATGACAAGGAGACTACCATTATGTTCGTCGTAGATTTAAAGAAGATCGTAGCGCGGCCTGCATCAGTTATATGCAAGCAGCAAACCAGTATCTTCCTGTTCAAAGTTTTCAGCCGGGCAGTCAAGTTCCATTGGCTATCGGATGTGGGCTTGGCCTTGACGAAAGTTTTCTCAATGAAGTGGATGCTGAGGTTGAAAGGATAAAAAAATCATCGCCACCTGAAGAGTAATCTTTTTTGAATATACTTTTGGTACTATACTTTTTGCACACAGATAGGCCAGCGTAATGTTGGCCTTCCGTTTATCCATTGCAGCAAAACCACATATGTTGGAGCTTGCGGTTGTCGTTCAAATATTCGGATCCTCATGTACATCAAAACTAAGTAGAGTCTTCACCATATCTGAACAAAATTCATATTTTCTGGACCTAAATTTTAAATTTCTTTGGCAATTTGCATTGATAATAATGTATGATAATATCGTTAGTATGCTATTGGGAGTTTTTGAGTGTCGGATTTTTCTAGTGGTAAACCGGAAAACAGAATAATAACGTTTGGTTGTAGATTGAATGCATGTGAATCTGAAATCATATATGATTTTGCAAAAGAGTTTGGACTGGAAAATATTACAATTATAAATACATGTGCCGTTACCGCAGAAGCAGAGCGGAAACTACGCCAGACCATACGAAAACTTTACAACGAAGATAACAACATAAAAATAATCCTAACTGGATGCGCATCGGAATTAAATCCTGATTCCTACATAAGAATGGATGGAGTCGCTGGGATTGTTTCTAATAAAATGAAATTATCAAAGGACGAATACATGCGTGCCGCCAGTGCCAACATGATGTTGGATCCATTTACTGCTTCGCCCCCAGCTGATGGGTATGCGAGCACTGCCTTCGGTGCTGAAACTGATTCAACATTGCAAACACATCTCGCATACCCTGAAACTATAGGAAAAGCAGTAAATGGATCCAGCTTCAAGCTAGCGACATATAAAGGAAGAGTGCGTGGATTCTTGCAGATTCAAAACGGCTGCGATCAGAAATGCACCTACTGTGTTGTTCGATTGACTCGTGGCCCCAACGTCAGCTTTCCCAAAGATGACATTGTTATGCAAACGAAAAAACTACTACAAAAAGGATACAAGGAAATAGTTCTGACCGGCGTTAACGTTTCGTCCTACGGGAGGGGAGCCGAAACTGAAGATACTTTAGCTTCGCTGATAACGTATATATTAAGGGATGTTCCGGAGCTTCGGCGTTTAGGATTATCGTCTCTGGATCCTGCCGACATAAACGACGAGCTCATCAACGTCATTGCCGGTGAGGAGCGCCTATTACCGCATATTCACGAGAGCATTCAAGCCGGAGACGATATGATTTTGAAACGCATGTTGCGACGGCATTCGGCAACGCAGGTTATTGAGATCAACGAGAAAATACTGTCTCGACGTCCGGAAGTCGTTTTTGGAGCAGACATGATGGCAGGATTTCCCACAGAAACCGACGAAATGTTCGAGAACACCAAACGGCTAATGGAAAAAGCGCACATATCTCTTTTGCATTCTTTTATCTATTCCTCACGTCCTGGCACACCGGCCTGCGGAATGCAAATGGTGGAGAAGAAAACACGTCTAGCCAGAGCGGCGGAACTGAGGGAATTATCCCAGCATTTACTAACAAAAAAAATGCAGGAATTCATTGGAAAGAACATCGTGATCCTTGCTGAAGGTGAGCATACGGCAAAAACTAATTCGTTTCTGCAGGTCAAGTCCCAGAAGAAACTCATTATCGGCAGCGAATATTTATTTCATTGTGAAGATTACGAGAAAAAACATATAATTGGAAGTCCAATTGAAATTAGCGAGGGTTAGATGGGTATCTTTTCGAAAATAAAATCGGCTCTTAAGAAGACTTCTGAAAAAATATCCATATCAATTACCGGAAGAAAGATCGATGAGAATCTAGCGCAAGAAATAGAAGATGCCCTCATAATGGCGGATGCTGGCGTTGAAGTTTCTATGGGGCTCGCAACTA
>BNWE01000157.1 GCA_025998595.1 Alphaproteobacteria bacterium
AAAAATAAAAAGACATCCAAAGGTTCATCTGACAGTAGTGTTGGAAAGTCACAGAGAAATGAAGAGGGCGCTGCCCAAGAAAGAATTGAAGAACTCGAGGCACACGTGGGAGAACTTGAAAGCAAACTCAAAAACAGTGATATCAGTAAACTAAATGCGCAGATAAAGCAGCTGGAAAATCGAAATACCGAGACAAAAAGCAAGCTAATAAATGAAAGAGATACCGCCAGAAGAGAAAGAGAACTATCTAGAAAGGAAGCAGATCGTCTAAATGCAGAAAAACGCACATTGGATGAAAAATATAGAAAACTAGAAAACGACACATATGAGCAAATAAAAAAGGAGACGGATCGTCTAAATGCAGAAAAGCGCGCATTGGATGAAAAATATAGAAAGCTAGAAACCGACACATATGAGCAAAAAGCAGTTCTTTACAATGATATACAGCCTATTCGCTCGCAAAACGCTACTCTTTTGCATAAAAATCAAACTCTCGAAGCGCAAGCGCAAGACCTCACGAAAAAAAACGAAAAACTCCAGGAGCGTCTTGCTCACGTAGAACAATTGCTCTCGTCATCTTGTAATGGAATTGATACTTTGCGAAGTTTCTCGCGCGCATACATCGAGACATTGGAACAAGCGAATGATGAGATAAATAGATTACGAAGACAAATATCAGAAAAAAACAGAAACGAATCCTTGGAGCGCTATGCAATTGGATTGCTTCAAGGTGTAGGAGATAGCATAGAACAACGGCTCCCTTTTAGCTCATCCACTAGCCTTGTTCCACCACCAATTCACGTATTTACTGCGCCGGCAAGCGTTAGCTGTAACACCGCCAATGCGTCTCCAAGTGTAACAACTCCGCTGCCGCAACCGGCATCTGCTGCTGCGCCAGCAAGTGTTAGAGGTAACGCCAACACACCATCAAGCGCAGGTGTGACTGAGGAAGAAATGCTTAGAGGACTTCCGCCAGAAATTATCAGTCGTTTTCGGCAGATACCAGGCCTAGCCGAAAAAACAAAAAAAGCAATAGGCAGAATAGATAATGGATTTTCTTCGCTAAATGCATCATCACCGACACACAAGCATAGTGATGATAAGAATCCACCAAATTGTTCTGGGCAATAACGATTATCACGGATATGCACTATTGAAACAATAACAGCAATCCGATCATCTTCAAATTTATTTCGGAGATGATCGGGTATGCCATCATGGCTTTATGTTGTAAGGTTGCTTTAGATTTCTTTGTTTCAGCGGAAGATTTTTCGTTGATCTGATTTGAATCTATATATTATTAGTAGTGCAATCCAGAAAAAAGAAAATTTATGTCAAAATTCAATTTAGTCTGCACTCTAAAACGCTAACTCCGCCAAAAATTAGGGTGCCGATTTCGTTTGTTTCTCATTTTCCAGACTTTTCTTTCGAAATACATGCGCGTTAATTAGGTGCGCATACTTTTTTGTAAAAAAGCTCAAATTTCAGCCAAATATGCATTGGGCGCCCTAATTTTTGGCGGAGTTAGCGCTAAAAAGTCTTTTGAAAAATAGATAGATGAGAAAAAGATAGGCACACCCCCGCGACGTTATTAACGCCACGGGAAAATGTGTTGTCATAGTTATTTAAAACGGAGTGCAGCCGAAGCTGCATAACGAAATGAAAACGAGAATAAATTCCCGAAACCACCTCACAGGATGAAAAAACTTCTCCTACACTCAGAGTAGCATATCAAAAAAAGATTGCAACTAGTTTTTTTTATATTATTGCACTTTCTTTGATTTTTTTTTGAAGAGGCCAAGAATTTTCTGTAATTTCAGAGAAAAATAAAACCAATTGAATCTCTCGGCGATTAATTGATTCTTATTTCATACAGAGGCCGCTGCAAAAACCAACTCTCTTGCGAAAATAGTTCTCGCAACAGCTCTAGATGAAAAAAACACTTCCTTTAGAAGGCCCACATAAACGACTTGGGACCACAATTTCTTACTGATTCAATTATTATTTCCATTTGGTGCTAGCGAATTACTATTGGCTAGCGCTTTTTTCTTGAAACTAAGCACATCATCATCGGTAATCTTGTGATATTTTTCCGGAGTCAATTCTTCCAAGCTTTTACGAACTTTTTTATCTGGCTCAGCATTATCCACAAACTCGCCCAAGTTCCCAGCTATATCTAGCAATAACGTGGATAATTCTTTTTTGGGACTGCTGTCTTTCGCTGTAAAGTCTACACAATATCTAGCGCAGCTCACTTTATCTGCAGCAGCTTTTATATTTTTTAGCACATCTAACATCTCAATCACATCAATCTTAGTATCGTCTTTTATTTTTTCTTGTATTTTCTTCTCGGCATCATGCAACGAATTATATGCCCCCCTCAACATTTCATACAATGCCATTGATGACTGAGCGATATCACGAGCAGCATTTCGCTCACCTCGTGTTTCAATTAGAGATCTCAGAGAGAGATATCGCCCTAGATTATCCACATTAGAATAAAGTTTTTTAATACATTTATCATCAACAAAATTCTTTATGAGCTCTGCAAGTGATCCTTTAGATTTCGCTATCATCTCCTCCAAATCCTTTGTGACTGTGCCCAATTTAGATAAGTCTATCGTTTTTCTTGAGCTAGAAAAACCGCCATCAAAATCAGTACATAAAACATCAACGTTAGCACATGACTTGGCGACCTCTACAAAGGCGTCAACTATTGGATTAATGACTCTATCCTTTAATTCATTGCTACGTTCCTTTCCGTCGCCGTAATAAATACATACATCTTTTGCATTTTTATCATCTGAAAAGATTTTTGGATCAACAAACAATCGAGCTTCTATATAACCCCATGCATTATTTTTATTTGAAGACTTTAGCCCCTTTAATCTGGTGTCATCAGAACCCGAAAGCCTAAGATTATCCGAACTCTTCACATTACGAAAAGAAGTTTTGTTCTTCTCCGGGCGAACCAGAAGGTGTGTCTCGTCATCTGATACGTTAAGCTTTTTTATCTCATCCAATACTTCAGATGTTTCCTTGATGACATTACCATTTTC
>BNWE01000158.1 GCA_025998595.1 Alphaproteobacteria bacterium
TTGCGGGGGACAGCCATAGGTATATTCTATTGCAGCATCGGACTGTCCTATCTGTTATCCTCTGAAATTTGCGGATTAATATGTGAATACTCTGGATATGAGACAGCGTTTTTGTATAGCTCGATGGTGTGTATGTTATGTCTGTCCATTAGCTTCTCCAAAAGATTAGGTGGAAAATTACTGCAATCAAAATAACGTAAAATATTTTCGATATACCTATTGCAGATTGTTTAAATTTTTAGTAAAAGCATAAGTGGGATATGTATCTACAGTTGATGTTTATTGTTTTTTCGATTGAAGACATCGTAAAAAATATATAGATTTTCTGTGCCATGTGCTTTATAGGTATATGAAGATATGATGTTGTTGTTTTTGTAGTTTTGGTTGTTTTAGTAGGTTTATAATGTTCTCTGATTATAATGGTGATAAAGTGAAAAATGCGTCCAAAGATTTAGACGCTTTTATAGGAAGTAAAATAAAATTTCGAAGATCTATGTTGGGTATAAGTCAGGATAAACTTGGTTCTCATCTTGGCGTAACATTTCAGCAAATTCAGAAGTATGAGAAGGGTAGCAATCGCGTCAGTGCTAGTATGCTATATAGCATTGCTGATTTTCTCGATGTAAATGTATCGTATTTTACCGATGATTTTGAAAATGCAGCTAAAGAGTTGCATGAAGATAGCTCAAACGCATATAACGTTGATGTGAGCAAGAAAAAAGAGTCGATAGATCTTCTGAAGTACTATTACAGTATTACTAACCCATCTGTAAGAAGGAAAATCTTGGATTTAGTGAAGGCATTTTCCACTTATACGGCGGAGTAGTGTCTGCGACACAGGCGTTTTCTGCTTTGCTATCTGCTGAATAGTAGCGAGATGTGCTTTTTATGGTGGTTGCACCACTGGCGTTTTTTGCTTTGCAATGGTCGAAGCAAAGTAAACGCGTGTGATGCAATCACTATTTTTGAAATTTCCTATTGCAAAAAAAAATAAAGATACTATCTATTAAGTCGTATACTATAACAAATGGATAAACGACTTATGAAGATACAATATAACAATGGGGCTGTTTCTCAGCGGATAGGGGAACAGCATATGATGAATCAATCCAGTGGCGATAATCAGACGGAGCAGACATCAGAATGGATTCCAGAAATTCTGGCGACATTGAAGGACTACACTATTGGTTCTTTCTTTTCGGATATGAAGGCTGGAATGTTGGTTTCTGTGGTAGCGTTTCCGCTATTTATGACGTTTGCAATTGCGTCAGGGGTTGCTCCAAACATCGGAATACTCACATGTATCGTTGCTGGCTCTTTGGCATGTCTATTTGGAGGCGCAAGATTCCAGATAGTGGGACCAACCGGAGCCTTTGCTATGATTGTGGCGGATATAATCAAAACCCACGGCTTTGAAGGCATGACCTGCGCTTTGATCATGGCAGGTATAATGATCGTACTGTTCGGAATAGCGAAAATAGGGGATCTAATTCACTATGTTCCATATCCTATAACCGCTGGTTTTACAGCTGGTATTGGCTTATCTATCATTGTGGCTCAGTTGGGGACATTTCTCGGACTTACTTTGCCGAGAGCTCCGGCGGATTTTATCGATAGGCTTTATTGCTACTTCACGAACCTTGGAACAATGAATTTTTATTCTCTTGGTCTTGCCGTATTTTCGCTGACATTTCTCGTGACAATACAAAAATATAAACCAAAGATACCTGGATACTTTTGTGTTATCGTCATCGGCATTGCATATTCCTTGTTTTTTAGTGACGTTGGCCTGGAAACAATCGGAACTAAATTTGGAGATGTAGAGAATCATATGCCGTCATTGGCGATTCCGGATATGTTTTTTTCCTTCTCTAATCTGAAGAAGCTATTTCCGGCGGCATTTGCAATTGCATTTCTTGGCAGTTTGGAAAGCCTTCTGGGAGCAGTAATCTCCGACAACTTATCCGGAGAAAAGCATAGATCGAATATGGAGCTAATAGGGCAGGGGATAGCGAATCTCGGTTCCGCTTTCTGCGGCGGTATTCCGGCCACCTGCGCTCTTGGTACAACATCATTGAACGTGAAGGTGGGGGCAAAAACACCAATTGCCGGATTATTCAATGTGGTGTTTCTGGTGCTGTTTATGGTGTGCCTGGGAAATTTTGTGAAGATCGTACCAATGGCCAGTTTGGCGTCAATGTTGCTCTATACCGCTTGGAATATGGCCGCATTCAGCAAGAATAAATACATATTGCTGGCTCCCAAAAGCGATAGTATGGTTTTCATTGCTACGATTCTTATTACGGTATTAACGGATATAGTGATTGCCGTTGAAATTGGCCTCGTGCTTTCGGCGTTCCTGTTTATCAAGCGATCGGTGGAAACAACTACGGCAGAAACATTTTCCAGAGTTATTTCAAATGTATGTGTCCATGATAAGGAGTGCGAATGTGTTAGAATTTCTGGCCACCTGTTTTTTGGGGCGGCGCCAATTCTTCACGATGCACTGAAATCCCTTCCGAGAACACACGATACCGTCTACATAGACATGCAAAATGTGCCGTTTATCGACGTCACTGGCGCAAATGTTCTAAAGGAATTCGTGGCAGAGGTAAAAGGCAAGAATATCGAGGTATTTGTTGGCGGACTTAACAAAAGAACCATGAAAGCACTCAAGAAAATGGATATAAACGGCGACCTGCAGGATCACCTATCGGAAGATAGAATCTAGGTCCTTGCAGGACGAGTGCTTACTGCTTCACTATCTTCCGAAACGTATGCGAAATGTGCTTTAAGGGTGGAGCAAGGTGTTAACGCATCCCACTTAACAACGTAAAAAATATTTCCTCCCCTCCCTTCAAAAAGCACAAAAATATATCAGGGTCTTTTAATTCTCCCCAAGAAGTAATAAAGTATTAGCTCCTGTTAGCGAAATTATCGTAACCATATAAGAGCTCCTGCGATATATAAAGAGGACATATATGAAGACGAAGTTTTACAAAACCTAGAAAACACTCTTCTGAACCATTTTATCTTGCTGAAGAAAT
>BNWE01000159.1 GCA_025998595.1 Alphaproteobacteria bacterium
CCGACTCCGAAAGCACCACCAACGCTTTTGCAAAAATATTCGGTCGCAGCAATTCTCCAGGAAAAATTTCAAATGATTCCGTGTTCCAAGCATATCTCACATGCACCAAAACGCTGCCGCGATTGACCGCGTCTATTGGAGCATCGTCAAGATTTGCAAAATCCAATCTATAGGTATCGATATTTTTTGCAGCATTAAAATGCTCTCGGAGGTTGTATTGCTCAAGCACAACCTCAGGAAGTTGTGCAATATCAAAATTTTGCCGGCCGAAAGATAGCTTCGGTCCATCATCACGCAAACGAACTCCAGAATCATCCGAGAGAAAATCTCCGAATTTCGAATCATCCAATACGAACCGGCGCACATCGTATAGAGAATTATATATGCGTCTCAACTGTGAACGCAGAGGGGCCGCAAGCTCTGCAACTGAGACGATTGCGTCAACTCCAAAACCATTTGGGACTTCATTCAGACCAATTTGAAATTCCGCAAAATGCGCCCCAGGCGACTCTTCCTCGATGAAAACGTCCGTAAATCCGTACCATGATAATGCGCTCCTCAATGACTTTGGTGTGCCACGAATTCTGTGAAATTCCAGTCCTTTTAATACACGTTCTTGAAAATCATCGATATTTATCTGCGCTAGCGAGTATTCCCAATCTAGAACATCGCCAGCTCCGATTGCGTTAAACTTAAATCCAGCCAAAGCATCCGCATTTCCTTTGTAATCAATAGCTTCGGCAATGTTTCTTTCGGATTTTGTAGAATTGTGGTTGCACCACTGGCATTAAATAACGCGTGTGCGGCACGCACTTTCCGTAACAAGCACATCGTCGGTAGGCGTTATCAATTCAACATCTTTTACACCGTTCAAAAACAAATTCGATATAATCCAAGCTTGCGAAATGCTAACTCCAAGCCCCGCGGTTTTGCTAAAATTAGCGACGAACGATGCTTTTATTGTATCCAAAATATCCGGCGGAGCGCTGGACATCAACGTGATTTTCGCTTTCACATTCACATCGATCATATTGCTGGCCACAACTTCCACGGTATCCGTTAGCATTCGAATGTCTTCGCGCATCATGTATGCCGTAACTTTTTCCAGAAGGTCGGCCGAGACAGTGCCGCCGTTTTCCTTCGACAGAATCAAAATGCGCACAAGTCCAGGCTGTGGAGAATCGGCTTTGGCCTCTTTTACTCGCTGGTCGGAATTTATTGCATGATATTCGTATGCTTCTTTGCTGCCGGACGATGACCACCCTACAATTTTTAGTTGTGTGCGATTTCGCAGATCCTCGTCAGACTCATTTTCTTTTCGCTCGACTCCATAAAACGCTGCAAGATTATCGAGGTCTGAACTAGTTGCAAAAGCCAGTAAATTTGCCTTGGCAGCCTGATTAATTCTGCTTCTCAATAACAACTCACGATACGCCGCAACCTCCATCAACTTAATTACCGGATCGCTTTCAAGATATGCAGAAAATTCCGAATCCAAAGATATGAGCATCTCTTTCATGCGCTGCAATATTTCGCTGAATGTCATTTCTTCTATAATTTGCGGTGCTGAAAGCTCATCCAAATTCATATCACAACTCCGCAGCGTGACGCTGCACCCGATTGTTTTTTAATGTCGATAAAATTCATATCATTAATCCTTCTAAAGTTATTTTCTGTTCATTGAGTAAATAAACGCCGTTCAGGGACACTGAAATATGAGAGTCTTTGATTTCTGTAATCGTAATTTTTTCAAGTTTCAGTCTTGGTTCCCACTTTTGCAGAGCATCTGCAATTGCAGCATAAATTTGCGGAAATAATTCTTTATTGATGGGCTTGTCGACAAGATCAAATAGTCGCGAGCCATATTCCCTTTTCATAACACGACTGCCGATTGGCGTACTCAAAATATCGACGATGGATTGCTTCAAATGATCGAGGTCATTCAAATATTTTCCTGTGGTTCTGCTCATGCCTTTCATTTACACACTCCCGCAGCGTGACGCTGCACACATTAATGCTTTGCTACTTTGATACAACCGTATGCGTTCTGTATTTTCAGCAAAAACATCGATATCAATCATCAAGCGCCTCCCATACATTTGCAGAAAGGAGGACTCGAACTCAAACTTGTAGAAGTCAGCGAACAAAAGTAAATCCCTTGCGCATGTCTTCTCGCAGAGCGGCTCCGTCCTGCCAGCGGTCGTATGCTTCCTTCACATTTTTGTGAGATGTGAGTGCATCGAAAAACTCTGCGGAAACCAAACAATGAATACCGCTCATGAATTCTCCGCGCAGATTATCTTCGACGTGGCGCACGACTTCCAAGCATTTTCTCTTTACATCCGTTGTGGTTGTGCCAAGTGCAAAGCTAACTACTTTTGGCGCAATTTCAAACTCATCGTACAGGTTGTAGAGCGTGGAGCCGTCTGAATCCAAAATGTACCCCTTCAGCGCACCCATTCGCAAATGCTCAAGAGTTATTGCGTGTTTATTTCGCATTGTTTGCAAATGATCTGTAACGACGTTGGCCATCGCCTGCAATTCTGTTTCGTTTCCAAAAGCACGAATGCCCTGCACCTCTTCCGGCAAAATGACATCGTCGTGGGGAATGTGCGGAATCGTAAACGAGCGCATTTTTCGCTTCCCCTGAGTGCCAACCGTTGCTGGACTTCCAGGCGTTTGCGTCGGCAGCAGATTCAGCACACCATTTTTCTCCTCCACACAAATATTTCTCGTGCGAACGGATTTTTGCGGAAACAGTTTCAGCGCCTCCAGTTTTCCGTAGGAATTCGGAAGTATATTTATGGACGTAGTCAGCGAAGCCATATCAAACGCGCCGCTTTCAAATGGATTGTTCATGTTTTTCTCCTCAAGCTGATATTCTGATTACAAGGCCACGCTCCTCTAACCCCTAACTCCGCATGAAATTACCCCCTAGATAAGAAAAAATAGAAAAAAATAAAAACATATCTTGATGTTACGTTTTTGATATGGTACTATTTATGCAACCTAATTAGGTGGTCTATTTTTTG
>BNWE01000160.1 GCA_025998595.1 Alphaproteobacteria bacterium
TTTGCGATAGCGAGCAACGCGAAGACATATAGTGACGTACAACGCTTCATTGAGTGTAATTTCAAAGACTTAAAGGAGATTTTTGGGCTCAAATGGCGAAGATTTCCCACGATATCGGGTGTTTGGAAGATACTTACACGCATTGATTTTTTCGAGATGGAGCAAGTTTTTAGGAAATATTTTTCTGAAACATCAGAGTATCAGAAGGGAATCGAACACCTCTGCTTTGACGGCAAAGCTTTACGCGGAAGCGATTCGAAAACGCAAGACAAAAGTGAGTCAAGAATTCTTAGTGCTTTTTCAACAGTGACCAAAAAAGTTCTGGCTCATATGCAACTAGAAAGCGAAAAAGAGAGTGAGATTCCAGCGCTTCAGGAATTTTTGCAGAAGCTTGATCTGAAAGGAGTTGTGGTGTCTGCCGATGCTCTTCATTGCCAAAAAAAACTCTCGAACTAGCTGAAAAAGCAGGAGCGATTCTGATAACTCAGGTAAAAAATAACCAACCAAGTCTGCTGAAACAAATAGAGCACGGCTGTCAAACATACAAGCCCACGGTTGTAATTTCCGATAATGTTGATAAGGAACACGGGCGTATCGAGCAACGGACATACGAGATTTTCGAATCGTTGCCGATGCTAAACAAATGGCATGATGAATGGCCTTTTTTGAGAAAAATAATAAGGGTCACAAGGTTTCGAGAA
This sequence comes from Alphaproteobacteria bacterium, assembly GCA_025998595.1. The sequence goes on from BNWE01000160.1 coordinate 702, forward strand.
GAAATTGGCATCGACAAAAAACCTTCGATAACAACGAGTTACTACGTTTCCAATGGGAAGCTCGAGCCAGAAAAATACGCAAAATGTATTCGCGAACATTGGTTCATCGAAAACAAACTTCATCACCTAAAAGATGCAACGTGCCGGGAAGATTTTACTGTAAAACGAGTTAATCCATGCATATTTTCCATATGCATCGATTTTGCGTTAAATATTATGAGGATCAACAAAGAAGAAAATATCAGAAAGGCCTTATATTGCAATTCCATGAATTTCATGAGGTGCTTTGAAAGTTATCAGAAATCTTTAGGCCTCTAGGAAAAAGCCCTGTACAGGCTGGGTAACACCACCGATATGGAATAGAACAGGCACTACTGCTGTTCCTCGAGGAGTATATAGCCTGCTTAATTTTTCTTTCATCTCCTCTATTATTTCGCTTCCAAGTATTTTTCTTTGAAATTTGAGCTCGCAAACGTATAAATTATTAGTTCTAGTTTGTACCAAATAATCTATTTGACAGCCTTTTTTAGTGGCGGTTTGTTTCTGAATAAATGGATTATCCAGTAGTGGATCGGTAATATCTATTTTTTTCAGCAGTTCATTTCTATTTTGCAGCAACAAACTTTCGACTTGAAATCCCATGAAACTGTCGAAGCCTTTTAAGTGCGAGAGCTCTGCGTCTTCAAATCTATCGCTATTTATAAGATGTTCATTTGGTTTTATATATTTTAAATAAAATCTTATATATGGATCGCAGACTCGATAAACGCTCTGTTTTCCAATTGCTTTTGTTTTTAAAGACCATTGGTTATGCTTAGTTATAAATCCGCAGGTGATTAAATTATCAACTAATTCACTAAGCGTTCCTCCATGGAGATATTCGATGTCACTTCTGATATCAGAGAGTGTCTTCATGCCATTACACAAAGAAATTAGGATTTTTTTATATACATCTCCGCCTCTGGAAAAAAGGTCATTGAAAATTTTATCAAATTCCGAAAACAAAAGGCCATTCTTTCGAAAGCATAGATTTTTTATGTTTTGGTCAGCGGATAGAGAAGGATTAATTTGCTCCAGATACCATGGAACTCCTCCAATGACTGATAATATTTTGTAAAATTCAAATGCTGAGCCCTTAAATCCGATTTCTTTTAGCATTTTTACACTTTCGGCAATTGTTAATTGCGTAAGGTTTATGACTAGGGAAATACGGCCGAAAAAGGATGTGCTATTAATGATGTTTTTCTGAATCCATGTGGAAACAGAACCGCAAAAAATCAACAATATATTGTTCTGTAACGATATATCGGTATCCCACCAAACTTTTAGCTTGGAAACGAATAGCTTATCGTCGGCTCCCATCCAAGATATCTCGTCGAACAAAATTACAGTATATTCATCTGGATTTATGTTCTCTGATATGCAACCCAATGCTTCATGCCAATCAGAAAATGGTTTTACTGGCACTTTTATCTGGTCAGACAGCAATCTACTAAAATTATTTAACTGATCTTGGGTAGTTGATCCTTCTATTGGAGATAATCCAGAAAAATGTAAAAACCTTTCGCCTTTTTCTCTGGCTTTCATTGCAAGAGTGCTTTTTCCTATTCTTCTTCGTCCGTTTATTACTATAATCTTCGATTTTTTGTTAGCTTTTATTTCTGCAATTAACTTTTGTTCTTTTTTGCGTCCCACAAACATCTTAGTATTCCCATTTTTAACAAAGCTCATTTTTGGGAATATACCATTGAGGTTCTGTGTTTACAACATATTCGGCACAATGTAATCAGCTTCTCATTCAGTTCTGTGATTTTTAAGATGATTCTGGGTGTTTCTAATTTTTTATCTGTACGGGAATTTATTCAGCTTCAGCATACCTTTCGATAGGAGGCTATAGCATTAATGCTCGTGCTGCAAGCACTTTTCAGGTCCTATCGAGTGGCAGTGTTGATTTTGAATTATGAAAGCAGAAACAGAAAAACAGACTTTAGTGAAGTTGAAAGGGCAATTGGAACGCGTAACATTCGAAAACGAAGAAAATGCGTATACCGTTGCCAAGATAAAAGTCTATGGATACACTGACTTAGTGACCATTGTTGGGAATATTCCGTCTCCAACACCTGGGGAAATTTTAAGCCTATCTGGCGAGTGGGTTGAGCATCCAAAGTTTGGGGAGCAGTTCAAGGTTGTTTTTTGCTCCTGCGAGTCAACTGTATTTTTAAAAAAAGATCCTAGCAAAGAAAACCAATGGAGCTCTATTGAATTTTGAGCACAAAAAACCAATTGTGCAAACGAATTTCACACAATTTCTTCGCTGCTATGGCTGCCATT
>BNWE01000161.1 GCA_025998595.1 Alphaproteobacteria bacterium
CTCAATCTGCCTTTCAGCTAAAGATATCGACAATTTTTTCTGCGCCTGTTCCAAAGCTTCATCTATACGAATTTCTTTGGTGTTTTTTGACGAATCTCTGATTTCTTTCAGCATTTTCGCGATCTGTACTTCAGCCAAATAATACCCAGCAAGGTATACACGCAAATCGTCCAGCACAATTTTTTTCTCAGCCAGAAGAGATTTCATCGCAATATCCAGAACAGGTTCGTCCACTTCTAGCATTTCTTTTGCTTTTGCGATTAATTCTTCGCGTGGATAATAGACATGTCCTTCATCCGTAAGTTCGTGCAGTACAAACATAATGCCAGCTTCTGCTCTCAATGGAGATTTCTCATCAAAGCCTAGTTTTTGAGCGATTTTATCTGCTGTTAGAAAACCGATTCCCCAAATATCATGCGCCAATCGATACGGGTTTTCCTTCACAACAGCAATGGATTCGTTGCCATATTTTTTGTAAATCTTGCTGGCGTAGGCAGACGAAACACCGTGACTTTGAAGAAAAACCATGACCGAGCGAATTTCTTTTTGCTCAATCCAAGCCTTTCCGATCATTTCTATGCGATGCCTTCCAATTCCTTCCACTTCGCGTAATTTTTCGATGGATCCTTCTATAATGTCCAGAGTTTTTTCGCCGAATTTTGCAACAATACGCTTGGCCATAACCGGACCAACGCCGCGAATTAATCCACCTCCCAGATATTTCTCAATGCCGACAACCGACGCGGGAACAGAACATGTGCAAAAAACAACTTTGAATTGTTCCCCAAACTTTGGATGTTCAATCCAGTTACCAGACATACTGAGAACCTCGCCTGGAGTTGGAGACGGAATATTGCCAATAATTGTTACCAAATTGGCATATCCATATACTTTTACTTTTGCAACAACGTAGTCGTTTTCTTCGTTTTCATAGGTAACACGCTCAAGTTGGCCTTTGAGTTTTACTAAATTTGTCGACTCTGGTTTCATAATTCAAAATCATTATTGCCATTGAATAGTACATGAAACCAGAGCAAATTTCACTCTTTTTTCTTTTCTCGTAGCGTTAGCTCCGTAATTCCATAAACGCCAAGCAAGCCTTGAATAATTGTGTCGATCCAGTCGGGTGTGTGGTACATCACGACAGCGGCAATAATTGCGATAGTTCCTTTGGTTTTTTCGCTCAGAATTAAGTCTTTTAGCATGATTTTCCTCCTATTTACGAATACGCTCTCCGTAACCAGCCATTAATAAACGTTTGTTGTGATGGACTGATATTTGCAATCAATCGATAATATCCAGCAGCCTCGGATTTCAGAGCGGCGAGCAGGTCGGTACTGTCAGCGTTGTTGATGGCTGCAAGCGTGATTTTCCCGACAATGCCATCTTCAGCCACTGAAATTCCAGTGGATCGCAGCGCCCTCTGAATTAGTTTGTTTGCCTGTGGAATTCCGACATTCACAGCCAGATCAAATGCCTTCAGCGCAACATTTTCGTCATTGATTGATTCGTATTTTCCTTTCAACCAGAAGTCGACGAAATAAATTTGTCGCGCTTGATCTTGAGTCAATTTTTTTATGTCCAGATGCGGATAGCTGCGCTTGGAAATGCCGTACTTCGTCTCTCCGCCAGCGTCTGCTTGGTTGTTGGAGTAGCCGCCTTCGTGGTACATGAGATACTCAAAAGCTTTTAGAAATTTACTTGAATACATTAATCCTCCTTATTAATCTTGTTGGAACATGTAACGGAAGTTGTAAATCCGCTAGAACTCAACGAATGCTGAAGGTGCGTAATGATCCAGTTGGTTGGAATTTTTTTCTTGAAACCAGAGATAATAATCGCTGATTCCGCAAATAATTCCGGCATTCCTCTAGTGCTGAAATTAAATGTGAGATTTTCTTTCTCGATGCGTTTCAGTTTGGCTTCGGCTGCTTTTTTTGCTGATTCTTCGTCGTTTGCGACCTCTTTAATCTCGTAGACAGGCTCTCCGTCACCAACTTTCACTTCTTGATATGTGGCGTTTTGCTTGTCGTACCATTTTGTGACAACAGATCCGTAACTTTCGCATTCGCGGAATTCGCATTTGTAATTGGAAACGTCACTTATATGTATTGCACGCGATGGCAAAGCGAGTCCTGAAACAGACGAAGCCGACATATCAGGCGCAAACACCAGAAATCCATTCGATGGTTTTGCAACTGCACCGTATTGTCCTGCCAATCGTGTCAGTAAATTCAAACTGCTCTCGCCGAATTGCTCGATATTATCGAGTTTGATATTGGCGAACTCCTGCGCAACTGCTGGTTTCAGCCCTTGAGATGTAGCGATTTTTTCTACTAATTCGCCGATAGTCCCAGAAAAAGACTCTGATATTTGAGATCGTAGAGAATTGTTGATGGCGTGTGCTCGAATATGCATGACTTGTCGTGGGCCTTCGACGGTAACTTCTTTCATGAAATAATCGCCAATTTTTATGATTCCAGTTTCTTTATAGCCAAGCGAAACTTCGATTTTTGCTCCAGATTGAGGCAATGCGACAGCGTCGTCAAAATCATCCAAAGCAATTTCGCAGGAGTCACTTTTAAATCCAGCTTCGTCGTTGGTCGAGATAGAAATCAGGCGTTTTCTAATTGTCTCCGTTGAGTCAGATCCATTGATTTTCACGATAAAATCCGGTGTTTTTAATCCCATAACCGCACCTCTCGATTAATTTGCTGTTTTTCAAGCACCGGAAGCTTGATTTGCACACCTCTTGGTAGAACATAATCGAATTTCACCAGATGCGGATTGGCCTGCAACACCTGATGCACAGCGTCTGATGTGCCGTAATATTTCCAGCAGATGTGATCTAAAACATCGTTATCTTTGGTTGTATAAATCACCATTTAATCAATCTCTCCAATAAATTGCTGGCCACACTCAAAAATCCGGATAAAGTTTCAGTGCTTTCTTCGGATGTGCGCTCTAAACTGAGAGAAAATTCGA
>BNWE01000162.1 GCA_025998595.1 Alphaproteobacteria bacterium
CTATAATTTTATGCATAAAAATTCTCTCCCACAACTTTATCGAACAATTTCGCTAATTCTGATCGGTCTTGGTTCGGCGTTTCCAGAGACCAAATCCAGCATAATACGGATTTTACAAAAGTCCACTAGGCGATGCGAACTGAATCAATAGAATCCAAATCGCAAAGCCATTTTTTGCCGATATCTCCGTGAATGCTTGTGATGTTGTCTGTGAGTATGGTCATAAATTTCCCCTACGAATTTTCCGCAGTTTTAATCGACTTTTTCAAATCTTCGAACAGAGTCCATACTTCCAACTTAAACCAATCCAGCCATTGCGCTTCTGATATGGAATATTCAGAAATGCGAGCAAGTCCAATGTAGGTTTTCAGCTTCGCCAGCAAATATTGCGTTCGCAAAAATACGAAATCCGCTTCGTGTGCGCAAATTTGCTTCATGATATTTTTTTCGCAACTGTTGAAGATCTCAATTTTTTCTTCCAAAATTTTCGGATTTCTTTCGAGTACATATCCGTGCGAATTTCTCACGATTTTGCTTCCGGAGGTCAGATAAATTGCGTCTTCAATCAGTCCGGAAATAATCGAAATACTTTCGTTGATTTTCTTATTTTTGAATTTTAGACTGTTGTCGTTGGTTAGATCATGAAGATTTTTCAATCTCAAAGGCAAGCTATAACCAACGCCTCGTGTGTTTATGATGATTTCCTCAAGTGACGGATGAAACTTCGCCAAAAATTTTCTCAGCTCAGATATTTTTCGATGCATGCGAGTTTCATCAGCAATAACCAAATTATAGCTCATCAAAAGATCCGTAATTTCATCGTAGGTTAGCGCCGTTGGATGATGACTAAAAAGCGCATACAGAATTTCTCCGTGATACGCTTTTAATCGAGTTTCAATGGAAACGCCATTGATCTCCAAACGCAACACGAAGGAATTCGCATCCACCGTGATTACATTTTTCGAGATAGAGTCTATGAGCGAAATAAACTTCATTTTACTCCAAAAGATATGCGCAATATTCCATTTTTCTGTTTCATTTTGTTGATGGTTATTTCTCCAATTTCTTTCGTTGATCTTACATGAGTTCCTCCACAGGGAATAGGTAAATAATTTCCGATCTGTAGCACGCGAAATTTTTTGTTTTCTGGAATTTTATATGGCAATTTATAGTATGTCGATTCGAACGAACGACGATCCATTTCGAAAATTTTCGTCTCCAAATTTTCTGCAATTGCATTTTGTAACGCATTGGAAAGTAGGTGGTCATTTGGCATTTCGGAACCATGAAATTCGATATATGCTTCTCCGGGAAAAGCATGACATTTTTGTGCTTTTAGCGATGGATATTTGGATTCAACGACATTCCCTAGCAGATGTCCAGCGGTGTGATATCTGGCATTTAGCAATCTTCTGTCTTTATCGATAACACATTTTACCGCACAATTTTTTAGGACGGAATGACTGTTAGATGCTTCAATATAATGACGGATTTCATTTTCAACCTGTCGCACATCGTGCACAATCAACTCAAATCCATCGCCAATAATCTTCCCACAATCGGATTTTTGACCTCCTCCCTGCGGATAAAAAATCGTCTGATCTAACAAAATATATGCGCCTTTATCATCCGCGTCATGCTTCAAAATATGCGCTTTCGATTCGAACAAATAAGTGTTTTCCAAATACAATTGAGCAGTCATCTTTTATTCTCCATGCCTTTGACTATTTCTATTTTTCCATGGAAACAGCAGGATGAGTATGACTATAATATCCCAAAACATAGGATAATCAACAAAAATATCCTGGAATTATCCGATGCTTCTGGATGGACAGGATAATGCACTTCATGTGCGGTTTCGTTTATCTTGCTTTCATTAGATCTACAGAACGTTAACATCCCATTTATCCCAAAAAAGCCATGTTTATGATTACAAAGCACTTTTACTTATTCCATGGCATTAAAGATAATAGATTTGCCATTCCACACCAGCCGCTAAAACCAGCAAGCATCATTCCGCAACCAATAAATGCTGGAATAGCCAAACAATACGAACTGAAAAACGTACATGCTATTCCTATTATAATTAAAGCTCCAGATAAAATCTGAACCTGTCTCATAATCGGCAATGTAGAGCTTATTGCCTTCGTTGGGAAATCCGATGCTTTCCACGACAAAATACCGCCACTTAAGCTCGATATCTGCAAATTAGGCTTTTGTGATTTTAGTAAATTATATGCCTTTTCACCACGTTTTCCTGATTTGCAATAAACGACAATTTTTTTGTTGTTGATCTCCATTTGATTCAGATCAAGAATCGGCAATGGAATATTCTTAGAGCCTTCAATATGTTCTTCTATATATTCATCTGTGTTGCGTACATCAATTAAGTATATATCGTTTTCTAACAGCATATTATGCAATTGAGGTGCGGTAACTATCTGCACTTCATCTGCGTATAAAATATTAAAAATGAATAATAGCAATAAAGTAATATATCTATGCATCTAATTCCCTATATCCTGACTGTTTATAGTAACTCAAAGTAAAAGTAATTGCTAATTAAATCGAGAGCGTTCATAATTCTGCGTCGGAACTGGAACGTCAGATCCATAGCGGTGCAATTCAGAAATAATTTTCGCAGGGCCTTGCTGTTTATGCGGCGTAAACATTGCCTCAAAGCCAATGGTTTCACTAGCAATATAGCGAAAGAGTAAATATATGAGCCTTGTCCTCGCATTCATAATTTTTTCAAGTATGCATGAAATAATATCATTCGTGAAAATACTCACACCCTCTCCAAAACATTATCCATTTTTAGCAATTTATGGCATAGCATCAAGGATGCTACGATCACGGGCGTTTCATAAAATTTTAGAGATATGTTTAGTTAATGTTTGGGAGGCTTGTTCGACGAGCTTGCACGTCATAAAAATGCACAAAAAAGTAGCAAAAAACGATTGATTGCTACGTTTTTTAC
>BNWE01000163.1 GCA_025998595.1 Alphaproteobacteria bacterium
GCCGATTTGAATGTTTAGGTTATCACTTATTCTCAGCACATAATTGAATCCATTTTTACTACACAATTGCGCAAAACGGTCGTTTCCAAATCCGCGATCGGCAACTATTGTATATGTGTATTTTTTTTGGCAAAAGATGTCGCAATTCCTTTATAAAGGCCTCCTCCATCTTCTTCTGGTCAAATTATCCCTTTTTCTGGGGATAAGACCTCATTGAAAAATACAATGGGACAGATCTTCCGCCGAAATCAACACTTGCCATAAGTATCAAAAATTCGTCTGTGTCGCTTGTGTAATCAACCTTTATAAGGATATCTTTGTCAGCTTTTATCAAGTCACGCTCCGTTAAAGAGTCCATTAATAAGTTGACATACTTTCTCCACATGAAATTATTGACTTGAAAATCCTCAGCCTGAAGAACCATATTGATGCGCTTCTCATTCGCCTTAAAAGTTTGACCATTATCTTGGCTCATAGTTCGCGCCATCGCCCACACACTCGATGATCCTGAGCGCACCATGCCTTGAACAACCTGAGGCAAATTCTTTAATAAAACCTTACCTAATCCATCAAAATATTCTGAAATAATTCCAATCATTTTATAGCTCCAACCACAACTCTTTGAAATAGTTTACCATAAGTTATGGGGTGGAGTAAGGGAGATAAGCCGTCTCATATGTCTTAATCCCGCACAGTGTGTCATGCTTGGCGTAGCAATTCATTTATGGACGTCTTAGCTCTCGTTTGTTCTGTAACCTGCTTTACAATTACTGCGCAGCATATGTTTACGCCATTCGATTCGTAGGATCCGGGAACAACAACAGAGTATGGTGGGACATTTCCGTAGCTTATTTCTCCGGTTTCCCGATTAATTATCTTGGTGGAGGACGTTATGCAAGTACCGGCGGCCAGAACTGCACCTTCCTGCACAAGTACTCCTTCCGTTAGCGAGCATTTCACTCCGACAAAACAATTGTCTTCCACAATTACCGGAATAGCCTGCAGTGGTTCCAGCACTCCCCCAATAGTAACTGCATCCGAGATATGACATTTCTTCCCTATTTGGGCACAACTTCCAACTAGTGCATTGGTATCGATGAGGGTTCCTTCGTCAATGAATGCTCCAACGTTTATAAAACTGGTCATTACCACAACGGATTTTGCTATGTGGGCAGAGTATCTTACGATGCTTCCGGGAACCAAACGAAATCCGACTTTGGCAAAGTCTTCTGCCGACCAGTTCTTGGTTTTCATGGGAACTTTATCGAAATATTCGCAATAGGATCCCGAAATAACTTCAGATTTGGTGTGTTTGAAAAACAGAAGAATGGCTTTCTTTAGGTAATCATTCACCAGCCATTTTCCATCGATTTTATTGGCAACTCGGAGTTCTCCCGTATCCAATTTCCACATCGCTTCTGGTATGCATGATAAATCATTGGAATTTCCATTCCATAGATCTTCGATTTGAGATTTTAAAACTTCATCCATGATATTTCCTCAATTGACCGGAAATAGGAACTTCACGGCCGCCTGCATCATGTAGTCATCAATGAAATGTTCTGCTGTTTCACTGACTGCCATATATATGCCGAATCCATTGCGCCTCAATACATCAATCGACGATATCATCATATCAAAAGGAACAACGAGGTCGCCTTTGCCGTGTATCATGACGAGTCTGGTCTTTAGATTAATGTCCTTTATGTTTTGATCGATCAAAACTCCCGAGAAAGATACTATGTGCGATACTCCCAATTTCAATCCCAGAAGAATCGACAGCATAGCTCCCTGAGAAAAACCAACGAAAATCGCATCGGCGTAGGTGAGCTCCTTCTTCTCCAGAATCTCGTCTACATACTCTCTGATTAGATGCTCGTTTTTTTTGTATTCGATAAAGTAATCGTCCACATCTCCATAAAGCGGAAACCACTGATATCCATCGTCATTTTCGTCGCATCTTTCGATTCCATCTGGAACGTGCACTTCGAGATCTTCGAACACCATAGCGAAAGTTTCGCCAACTGCCAAAATGTTCTCTTTGCTTGCCCCATAACCATGAAAAACGAACATGATTCTTTTGGTTTCAACCTTAGATTCTATTATAGATTCTTCCATATGGACTCCACAAATATACAGGACAACTTTAGCTCATTGGTGTGCATGTATGCAATGGTATAATTCTAATCGTTTCAGTGCTCCGGCCACCAGCTTCAGCATTGCAAATGCGTCTCACATACAATGCAACTGGCGGCGAAGTCTTTAATGCGCGTGGTGCGATCACCGTCACGTTTGGGGCCAACTATCATTACAGAAAATTGATGTTGTAGGCAACTAACGCGCGAACATTTACGCCGCTATCGGTTTTTAAATCGAGCTTTTCACTGTCTTGTTCAAACTTCTTTTTTGAATCGAATCTGTATTCACACTCTAGACGAGCGGAAATTTTCTTGCCGAACGCTTTTTCTACGCCAAGAGCAACAGCAGGAGCAAACTGTGAAACCTTAAAAGTTTTATCTTTTAGTTTGTCATATAAGGAATCCGTAGTGAATTTAGTCGAAACATATGAAGCTACTGCTTTTGTATAGAACAATGTCTCGATGTTACGATTAAAATATCCAAGTCTTAACGCTAAAGATTGACTTACGGCTGAATGTTTCACTCTTCCAAATTTTCCCTCATTGGACTCGATCTCTTTATTCTTCGAAGAAGAGAAATCAATCAATGCTTCTGCACCAGCGTAGAAACTTTCTCCGAAAACCCTTCCACCACCAAGTGCTAAAACGCCTAAAAAGCGGTTGCTATTACTGCTTTTGTCGAACTTCCAACCTTTGAGAACATTGCCGTTCCCCTTATCCTTATAGATTCTTCCATATGGACTCCACAAATATACAGGACAACTTTAGCTCATTGGTGTGCATGTATGCAATGGTATAATTCTAATCGTTTCAGTGCT
>BNWE01000164.1 GCA_025998595.1 Alphaproteobacteria bacterium
AAAGTGATATTGTAGTTCTAATACAGTATGGGCTCCCCTTGTGTACCTTTCTCTATCATTCATCCTCTGAGTCTAAAACTTCTAATACGCTAAAGCAATTCACGCTAAAGCGTAAGGTTTATAACCGCCCCGTGGAAAATAAAAACGTTTTCCGTGAGTAATTATCCACCAGAATGGACGTTGAGCCAGATGTCCGAACTCATAGGAGACATGTTTCGCGACAGTCGTCAATTTCCGTTTCCTTTTATTATGCATTACGGAGTTCACATTCCGAAACAATCGAATCAAGCATCGAAAATATCTTTGAAGGCCACCATGGTGGAGAAGCAATTGTTCTCTCCAATTGGGAAGTACATTCCAGACATCGAGCGCGAACATGCAGAACTAGAATATGCCCAAAGCAGCCTGGCGAAAGGAGAACGTTTGGTACAGACGCAATTCAACATTGTCCTATTCAGTCCAAAAGGAGAAATGCCTAGTGCGGAACAGACTTTGAAAACGATGTTTTCTTCCATGCTTTTCAAAGTGGAGTCCAACACTGGCACTCAGCTGCATTCTTTGCTGGCGATGCTGCCGTTATCGTGGAATAGAAACACCATTTCCGCTCTGGAGGAATTCAAAAAACTTCGCACTACAATTTCGGTGGAGTCTGCAAATTTAGTACCGCAACAGGCGGAATGGAAGGGTACAAAAACTCCGGCCATGTTGTTTGGCGGCAGAAAAGGGCAGCTAATACAATTCTGTCCGTTCGATAACACCGCGGGAAATTACAATGTCACGGTTGTGGGACGATCCGGAGCGGGAAAGTCTGTTTTTATGCAGGAGCTCATGGCCTCCACTATCGGACTCGGCGGTCGAGTGTTCGTTTTGGATGTGGGACGCAGCTTTGAAAAAACCTGCTACATGTTGGAAGGTCAGTTTATTGAGTTTTCCAAAAACGCACCCATTTGCTTAAATCCCTTTTCTTCGTTTGATTTGAATAATTCCGAAGCGGTGGAAGATGCTTTGGCGATGCTGAAATCTGTAATTCAGCTGATGGCAGCTCCCATCAATGGAGTGGACGACAAAGGAGCGGCTTTACTGGAGCAGGCCACCAACGAATCATTCAAGAAATACGGCAGAGATACAACTATCACGAGCATTGTGGAGTTTTTGTTTAGCACCGGAGACGAGCAAGCACATGATCTGGGACAAATGCTATATCCATACACGAAGGCAGGCGTTTACGGAAAGTATTTCAACGGCCAATCGAACGTGAATCTCGATAATAATTTGGTTGTCATCGAATTGGAGGAACTCAAGGAGAGAAAAGATCTTCAATCGGTGGTTGTGCAAATGATGGTGATCAACATTACAAACAAAATGTTTCTGGGAGATCGTAAAACGCCGTTTAACATCGTTTTTGATGAAGCATGGGACATGTTGCGCGGAAAACAAAGCGAGATTTTTATTGAAACTTTAGCTCGTAGACTCAGAAAATATCGTGGTTCGCTGGTGGTGGGAACCCAGAGCGTAAACGATTTTTATTCTTGCGCTGGAGCTCAGGCGGCTTGGGATAATTCCGATTGGAACTGTTTTCTATCGCAGAAAGAAGAGTCAATCGCACAACTCAAAAACAGCAAACGCATTTTGCTGGACGAATATAAAGAAAAAGTCATTACCTCGGTGAAAACAGTTCAGGGAAAATACGCCGAAGTTCTGATTAACGGAGCCGATGGTTATGCGGTGGGAAAATTGCTACTGGATCCATTTTCCAGTTTGTTATTTTCCACAAAACCGGAAGATTACGCCGCGGTTCAAGAATTGAGAGGGCAGGGGTTGCCGGTCTCAGAGGCTATTGAGAGCATTTTACAAAGTAGGAGGTTAGTATGAACAGATTCTATAGATTCAAAGATTGGGTAGTGGAGCGTAAGAAAAAACTCATCGTCCACACACTTATATATATGTCACTTTGCGCATTATTTTTTTCGCAGGTGAACTTTATTGTGGTGACCAGCGAGTCGGTGCCCTATTCGTTTTGTTTGCAGGTTTACAATCTGAAACCGGAAAAAGATGATTTGTGTGTGTTGAAATTCGGCGAAGCGAATTTTGTGAAATACGTTCGCGGAGTTGCCGGAGATAAAGTCACAAATATCAATGGAGAAATTTTTGTAGATTACCGAAAAATTGGGGAAGTCGATAAAAAATCCAATCTCACAGCAATAGATAGCTGCGTTATTCCGGAAGGATATGTGTTTGTGGCCGGAACTCATCCGGATAGTTTCGACTCTCGCTACAAGGAATTCGGATTGGTGAAAGTTTCTGACATTAGAGGAAGAGCTCTAGGGTGCGTGCCGCACGGGCGCTAATGGCTTGGCCTCCAGATTGAAAGGTATGCGAGATGTGCTTGCTAAAAATAAGTGTGTCCAGCGTCACGTTGGCAATGAAGCTGCTCGCGATAGCAATTGTCGGATCCAACGTCACGTTGGCAGAAGATTTAGGAGTATTTGGTGAGCTGTTTGAAATAGCAGAGGAGGATTTTATGGAACAGATACAATCAAAGCTGCTGCAACTTGAAAAAACAGGAAGATTGGAGACAGCGAAAAAGAAAATTCAGAGGAGGGTTAAGGAAATGATTTTACATCCCCAAGCCATCAATGGCATAACGCATACGAAGAAAACTAAAACGTTTACTTTTGATCCGTCCATAACAATTGCGCATGATTTGCATGATTATCGTGGACATGTTTTTGCGAAAAAAGGAGAACGTTTTAATCCACTAAATACGTCGCATTTTACGACGCAACTTTTGTTTATTGATGGAGATGACGAAGATTAATATGCACCCCGTTTTTTAGACCAGCTCCAGAGAGCGGAAGAAAAGAGTTATAATTGAGTATTAAGAAAAGGATAATAAAATATGAGCAAACAATATAGTGCACAATTTAAATCAGAGGTTGCAT
>BNWE01000165.1 GCA_025998595.1 Alphaproteobacteria bacterium
GTCTATGCTTGCGAGAAACTGCAAAGGTCTTTCGGAAAAAGAACATATTGCATTGAGAAATATTTCAACCAGCATTGAGAATATTACCAGTGATTTACTGAATAAGCATAAGGAAAGCAAAGGTAGAGAATCTGTCGAGCCTACTAACAAATGTTTCTCTGAGCGATATATATCCATCTATATTAGTTTATTGGAAATCCTTAACAACAAGAGATATCAATACAGAGATCTGGATGTGAAATTTAACTTTTCATGTGATCCTTCGAGCAATTTTGCTTTCATAGGAGGGGATTATTCTGATTTTTGCCGCATGATATCTAATATCATCAATAATTCTGTGGAAGCAATTAAGGATAAAACAGGAATTGTTGACGTGTCTTTTACATCGCAAAATCAGAAAGTCGAAATTGCTATAAAAGATAATGGCTGTGGTATGCCCATGGAAATTGTAGATAAGTTTATGCAGAATATTCCTGTTGGTACCACCAAAGAAAGCGGATATGGTATTGGAATGCAGCAGGTTAAAAACACGCTACAGCAAATGAATGGTCAAATGTCAATTAAATCCACCAAAAATGTTGGTACTGAAATCACGCTCATATTTCCAGAGTCTGAACCTCCAGCTTGGGTTGCTGAACGGATCATATTATACAAAGGTAAGACTGTGGTTGTATTGGACGATGATCCGTCAATTCACAGCATTTGGGAAAATCGTCTAAAAGAATATTCAAACGACATCACCATAAAATATTTCACACAAGGTAGTGAGGCAATCGGTTATATCAATTCATCAAAGCAAAAAGATAAAATTCTTTTGTTGACCGATTATGAGCTGAGAAATCAGGATATGAACGGTATCGATGTAATAGAAAAAACCGATATGCAAAAGCAGTCTATTGTTGTAACGAGCGTATATACATATAAAATAAAAAATTTTCCTGAAAAGGCCAAATTTATTAAGTTGGTCTCTAAGCTGTATATGAATGAGATTCCTATTGTTATGGAGGATGATAGAAAGACTGAAACAGCAGATATTGTTTTCATCGACGATAGCAAAATCTTTACCAAAACTCTTTCGGATTTTTTTGACAATAAAGGGATCAAGGCGCATACATATAATTCTCCAGATACTTTCCTGAAAAATCTGTCTACATACTCTACAAATACCAGAATTGTAATTGATAATGAACTCAATTTTGGAATCAACGGAATAGAATTAGCAAATAAGTTGCATGAAAAAGGATATGCGAACCTGTATTTGTTGTCTGGCAGACCGTTCTGTGTAGACAAAGTCCCTCCTTATCTGACTGTGGTTTTCAAAGGAAGCGAAGATTTTACAGAAAGACTGTTGTGAACATAGTCGCTGAATTTGCGGCTGTTGTATTTTCGTGGTAGGATTTTTTGGTTGATTTTGGAGAAGGCATGAATAAAAGCGAGCTTGTGAAAGCTGTTTCTGAAAAAACAGAGCTTAGTCAAGGAGATGTCGAGAAATTTTTGAATGGCTTTATGAAAGTTGTGATTGAAACTCTTGCAAATGGACAAGAGATATCACTCGTTGGTTTCGGCTCATTTTCGAGGGTAGAGCGGAGCGCTAGAACAGGACGCGATTTTAAAACAGGCGAAAGTACTACTGTTCCAGCCTATAGAACTGTAAAGTTTAAGCCAGGGAAAAATCTAAAAGACGCGGTAATTTGAGGCTTTTCCAGAACTAAATGCCGGCCTTTAATCATACGGAGCTCGCGTCTTTTTTCTTTTCTCGTAGGGTTAGTTCCGTAATTCCGTAGGCTCCGAGCAAACTCTGAATAATTGCATCGATCCAGTCGGGTGTGTGGTACATCACGACAGCGGCAATAATGGCAATGATTCCTTTTGTTTTTTCGCTCAGAATTAAGTCTTTTAGCATGATTTTCCTCCTATTTACGAATACGCTCTCCGTAACCAGCCATTAATAAATGTTTGCTGAGATGGACTGATGTTTGCAATCAATCGATAATATCCGGCGGCCTCGGATTTCAGAGCAGCCAGCAGGTCGGTGCTGTCGGCGTTGTTTATGGCTTTCAAGGTGATCGGTCCGATGATTCCATCTTCTGTCACTGAAATTCCAGTGGATCGTAGTGCTCTCTGGATCAGGCGATTTGCTTGTGAAATCCCAACATTCACGGCCAGATCAAATGCTTTCAGCGCAACATTTTCATCGTCGATTGATTCGTATTTGCCTTTCAACCAGAAGTCGACGAAATAAATCTGTCGAGCTTGGTCTTGAGTCAATTTTTTTATGTCCAAATGTGGATAGCTGCGCTTCGAAATGCCAAATTTGGTCTCTCCTCCAGCATCTACCGGATTGTTGGAGTATCCGCCTTCGTGATACATGAGATACTCAAAAGCTTTCAAAAATTTACTTGAATACATTAATCCTCCTTATTAATCTTGTTTGAACATGTTGCGGAAGTTGTAAATCCGCTTGAACTCAGCGAGTGTTGCACATGCGTAATGATCCAGTTGGTCGGAATTTTTTTCTTGAAACCAGAGATAATAATTGCCGATTCCGCAAATAATTCTGGCATTCCTTGTGTGCTGAAGTTGAGCGTGAGATTTTCTTTCTCGATGCGTTTTAGTTTTGCTTCCGCCGTTTTCTTTGCAGATTCTTCGTCGTTTGCGACCTCTTTGATCTCGTAGACAGGCTCATCATCGCGAATTGGGAAAAAGTGAAGGAATTTTTCACAACAATCTGGGATAGCATCAAACCGATCTGGGAAAAATTCTCAAATTTTGCGACAGGAATTTTCGATAAAATCACATCTCCGCTTGCAGCCATAAAATCCGGAATTGGAAGTTTGTTTGGCTCATCTGACGAGAAAAAATCACCTGAAGTGCAAAAAACGCCTCAAACTTCAAAG
>BNWE01000166.1 GCA_025998595.1 Alphaproteobacteria bacterium
ACAGCATTGTAAATGCACAGAATAAGATTGTTCGTGCTGTAAATTCAGCCATCGTAGAATCTTATTGGGAAATCGGGGAACAGATATACAAAGAATGCGGTGAGAGCGAGCGCGCTGAATATGGAAAATCTGTTTTGAAATATCTGTCGGAACGGCTGACTAACGAGTTTGGCAAGGGATTTGATGAACGGGAATTGCGAAGAATGAGGCAATTTTATTCTCTCTTTCCAATTCGGGACGCACTGCGCCCCGAATCTATCACATGGACGCACTATCGCCTCATTATGAGAGTGGAGAATCCGAAGGCGCGGGAGTTTTACGTCGACGAGTGTGCCAAAAGCGGATGGAGTACGCGTCAATTAGAAAGGCAGATTCATTCGTTTTTCTACGAAAGGTTGTTGGCAAGCCATGGAAATGAGAGTGTTCGCAACGAAATCAACGAGCTTGAACCAAAAGGAGAGCTAAAGCCAACAGATTTAATGAAGGAACCCTATGTTTTAGAATTCCTGAATCTAGAGGATAGTCATAATTATCATGAAAAAGATCTTGAACAGGCTATCATAGATCATCTGCAACAATTCCTGTTGGAGATTGGGCGCGGTTTTTCTTTCGTTGGTAGGCAAAAAAGATTGGTCGTAGGTGGAAAGAATTTCTATATTGATCTGGTGTTTTACAACTATATCTTGAAAACATTTTTACTGGTCGACTTAAAAATCGGAGAAATCACACACATGGATCTTGGCCAAATGCAGATGTATGTGAACTATTATACTCGAGAATTGATGAACGAAGGAGATAACAAGCCAATCGGCTTAGTTCTTGGCGCTGAAAAAAATAATGCCGTTGTCGAGTACACGCTTCCTGATGGAAACACACAAATATTTACATCAGAATATAAGCTATGTCTTCCAACGGAAGAAGAACTCAAAAAAGAGCTCAATCTTGATAAGTATAAGGAGATAGAATCTTGATAGAAATTGGTAATGAATTTGTGCAGCAGGCTGCTGCACAATTACAGCAAAATGGTGCTGTCTTATGAAAGTGGTTAGACCAGTGATTGCAGTGTTAGCGTTTGTTTTTTTAGCATCGCAAGCACATTTCGCACACGCTTCGGAAGGTGAAGAAAACGAAGCCAACCTCACTTTGGCCTATTTGGATCAGGCAGCGTCGTTTTCGGTAGATGAAAAGGCGTTAGAAGAATTTTTGAAAATCGCACGACTGGACGGCAATTCTTCCGGCATAAATTCTCATGCGAAACATCTCAAAGAAATCTGCGAAACATCTCAAAGAAATCGAAGAAAACGCAGCAAAAGTTGTTGCGGAAAAAATAAACGCAAAACAGGCTCAGATTCATTTTATATGCAGTGCGACGCTGGCAAACAACATTGCGATTCTTGGAGTTGCGAACAAACATCCTGGATGTCATTTGATTACTTCAAAAATCGAGCACAAAAGCGTACTAAACGTTTTCAAGCATCTGGAGAAAAACGGATACAAAGTTACGTATTTGAATGTGGATCATCACGGAAATATCGACCTGAATCAGCTACAAAAGTGCTTTCAAAATGATAGCAAATTGATATCAATTCAGATGTTCAATAGCGAGATTGGAACACGGCAAAATGTGAAGGAAATAGGACGAATCGCAAAGCAACACGGCGTGCTCTTTCATACGGACGCGGCGCAGTCGTTTTGCAAATATGATATCGATGTGAATGCCATGAACATTGATTTGCTGACTGTTGCTGGCCATAAGATTGGAGCTCCAAAAGGAATAGCTGCTCTGTATATCCGAAATCCTGAAAAACTTTCCACCATTTTGTTTGGCTCCGGAGATGAATTTTTTCCAGGCTCAAAACCAACGGAATTAATCGCGGCCTTCGCTATTGCCGTTAAAAATTTCAAATTCGATAGAAAAAAAATAGAGAGGAATTTCAATGAGTTAAAAGAAATCCTCCTAACCATCAGAAAAATATACATAAATTCTAGCGTGCCATCACATATTCTTTCAGTCTCAATTGATGGAGTTCTTTTGGCTGATATTCTAGAGCGCATGAAGGATTATTCCTTTTCTGCCGGATGCTCCTGTCTCGGACAAGAAAAATCCAATGTGATATCCGCCATTGATCCGGAAGACAAATTACCGTCTTGCACAATCAGAATCAGTTTTTCAGACGCAATAAATTCAGCGCAACTCGTTGATTTTGCTAAAAAATTAAAAACCGTTGTTGAACGATTACGCCAAGAAAAAAGCATTGGAAAAGGATGCCAACGTGATGGTGCGAGCAACACAGGCGCTAATGACCTAAAAAACATTCCGTCTGAACTTGCAAAAAAGATTTTGACCGAAGCATTGAAGGAGAAGACTGGTTAATGTCCACAGATTCTGTGGATAACGTTGTTGGTAACAGTAATGAATGGCTCAAAATTAAGGAAAAATTAACGATGCCTCATAAGCAGGCAGAGCGAAAAGCTAGAAGAGGAATATAAATATGGAAAACAACAAATCAACAGGTCGTCCCTGGACAGACCACACAACCGTAGGTGGCCAGGTCTTGGCACATCGATTTAGAATGATGCAGCAGAATTGGAGAATTATTGGTCTTGTCGGCTACAGCAGCTTTATCATTTTCTTCTTGTCCTATCTGCTAACTCATTGGAAACCATATCAAATATGGAATTACCTATGCTGTCTGAAAGCAAAATACCGAATGTGCATGATGACTCTACCGGAACATATGTTCAATCCCTAACTCCGCATGAAATTACCCCCTAGATAAGAAAAAATAGAAAAAAATAAAAACATATCTTGATGTTACGTTTTTGATATGGTACTATTTATGCAACCTAATTAGGTGGTCTATTTTTTGTGAG
>BNWE01000167.1 GCA_025998595.1 Alphaproteobacteria bacterium
GCGCAGAAAGAAATAGGTGAAGTTGTGGCACGTTCAGTATGGAAAGGTCCGTTTGTTGACGGATATTTGATAAAGAAAGTCAAGGCACTATTGGAATCAGGTCGTCGTGACCCAATCAAGACTTGGTCGAGGCGTTCTACGCTAATACCTGATTTTGTTGGTGTTACGTTTTCAGTTCACAATGGACGTAAGTTTATTCCTGTGCTTGTCAGCGAAGAGATGATTGGGCATAAGTTGGGCGAGTTCGCTCCAACGAGAACGTTCAACGGACATGCCGGCGATAGAAAGGCTAAGAAGGGGTAAAAAAAATGGCTAAAAGATTGCGTATATTTCCTCTTTCTGATGAAGTTGTTGCCCGGGATCGTATGATTCAGGCGTCGCCAAGGAAAGTTAATCTGGTCGCGAAAATGATTCGCGGAATGCCTGTCGCAAAGGCTCTGGACGCTCTAAAATTTTGTAAGAAAGCTGTTGCTAGGGATGTCAGTAAAACGCTTAAGTCGGCGATCTCCAATGCTGAGAACAATCGCGGACTGGACGTCGATCTTCTTACCGTAAGTGAGGCTTATGTCGGGAAAGCGATCACACTCCGGAGGTTTATGGCTCGTGCTAAGGGTAGCGGAAGTCCTATTCTGAAGAAATTCAGTAGACTGACCGTTGTGTTATGTGAGACTGAGGGGCTTTGATATGGGACAAAAAATAAATCCGAATTCACTTCGCCTGGGAATTATCCGCAACTGGAGTTCCAGTTGGTATTCGAAGGGTGGATACGCTGAATTGCTTCGTCAGGATTTCGAAATCAGGAAGTTCGTGACGGAAAGATTGAAATTAGCAGGTGTTTCCAGAGTTAATCTCGAGAGATTGGCCAAGAAGGTTGTGGTGAACATCCATACGGCACGTCCGGGAGTTGTCATTGGAAAGAAGGGCAACGACATAGAGAAGTTGCGTTCGGATCTGGTGAAGATGGCTGGATCAGACGTCGCTCTTAATATCATCGAAGTGCGTAAACCGGAAATCGACGCTCGATTGGTGGCGGAATCAATTGCTGCCCAGATCGAAAAGAGAGTTGGGTTCCGCAGAGCCGTTAAGAGAGCTATGCAATCGACGTTGAGAGCCGGCGGACTTGGAATAAGAGTCAATTGCTCCGGTCGTCTTGGTGGTGCCGAAATCGCTCGAATGGAGTGGTATAGGGAAGGCCAGGTGCCTCTTCATACGCTCAGAGCAGACATAGATTATGGAATTTCCACAGCAAATACGACCTATGGATCGGTCGGTATTAAGGTGTGGATCTACAGAGGCGAGTTATTTAATTCAAGGTCGGTCTTTTTGCCGAAAAAAACCAGTCCGGATAGATCAGATGGGGCTGACAGGTCAGATAGATCTGAGAGATCAGATAGGTCTGGTAGACATGATAGGCACGATAGGCATGACAGGCGTGATAGGTCGGATAGAACCGACAGAAATAGGGAGTAAGAGATGTTATCTCCAGCCAAAATGAAATTCAGAAAGCAGTTCAAAGGGAGAACTACTGGAATTGCTTCTCGTGGGCATCGTTTGAGCTTCGGCGCATTCGGCCTGAAAGCTATGGAACCGGCTCGTGTTAGCGCTGCCCAGATAGAAGCAGCAAGACGTGCCATAACTAGATGTATGCGTCGTGTGGGAAAAGTCTGGATCAGAGTTTTTCCGGATCTTCCTATTTCCCGCAAGCCTGCCGAAGTCAGAATGGGAAGCGGAAAAGGTGGCGTTGAATATTGGGCATGTAGAGTTTATCCGGGAACCATTCTGTTTGAGATGGATGGTGTAGACGCGGAAGTCGCCAATAGGGCGTTTGCTTTGGCATCTGCGAAATTGCCGATACTCACTAAGATAATTACCAGAGGGGCGTAATCATGGCTGATAATAGTTTAACCACTGAAGTGGAAGCCGCAAAGAGAGAGGCAATGAGAATTCGCTTCCGTAAGATTTTGGGAGAGACTGTTCCTTCGCATACCGTAAAAGAGATACGTAGGAAAATAGCGAAATGTGTGAAAGAGCTTGATAGTTGCGAGAGAGGAAAAGATGCCTAAGCGTATTTTAGAAGGTGTTGTTACGAGTAATTCCTGTGATAAGACAGTTACAGTCCTGGTCACAAGACTCGTTATGCATCCGAAATATAAGAAGTATGTAAACATTACAAAGAAGTATCACGCCCATGATGAGAAGAATGAGTGTGCACTTGGCGATAATGTGTCCATTTGCGAGTCCAGTCCGATTTCCAAAACGAAATGTTGGATTGTGGTCGGCGGCGATAATGTTGGGAGTATATAAAACATGATACAGATGCAATCACGCTTAACAATTGCTGATAATTCTGGCGCGAAGGAGATTATGTGCATCAAGGTTCTTGGTGGTGCAGGTCGTCGTTATGCTAGAGTGGGGGACATCATCGTTGCTTCCGTAAAGGACGCAATTCCAAGAGGAAAAGTAAAAAAGGGTGATGTGGTACAGGCTGTGGTTGTTAGAACTGCGTCTTCTATATATAGAAAAGATGGAAGTGTCATAAAGTTCGATAGAAACGCCGCAGTGATAATAAATAAGCAGGGAGAGCCGATTGGTACTCGTGTTTTCGGTCCTGTGACAAGAGAATTGCGTTCAAGAAACATGATGAAAATTATTTCGCTGGCTCCGGAGGTGCTATAGTAATGGATAAGTGGCGTATCAAAAAGGGCGATTCGGTTCAGGTGATTGCCGGAAAAGATAAAGGCGCAAGAGGAGAAATACTGCGCGTTTTGAGAGATGAGAGAAGGGTTGTTGTTGGTGGAGTTAATGTCTGCACAAGGCATCGAAAACCATCTGCGGCGGATCCGGGCGGACTCATTAAAGCTGAGAAGTCCATAC
>BNWE01000168.1 GCA_025998595.1 Alphaproteobacteria bacterium
CACAATTAAGCAGGAAAACGTATTTTTGATGGATTTTCAAACAGTTAAGGAGGCTAAGGAGGAAATCGGGAAATTTATAGATTTTTATAATTTTAAAAGATTACATCAAAATTTGGATTACAAAACCCCAAATGATGTGTATAATGGTGGTTGTAGAGTCGGTGGCTTTGTTTATGCAGAACTTACTGAACTCGGAGCTCTAAAACTCCCGCCAGTTGTCTAAAAAATGGGGAGCATATTACAAAAACGAAATTGAACGCGGAAAATTGTTGGAAGCGAAAGTGAAATCTGAAATTGGTGAACTCGTATCGGCCGAAGCAGTAAAAAATGCAATGTTTGCGAAAGGCAGAATTATCAGAGATGGAATGATGAATATTCCGGATCGCGTTTCTTCTTTGTTGGCTACAATAAATGATGCTTCTAAAATTCACGAAATTCTTTCCAACGAAATACGGGAAGTGCTAACGGAACTAAGCCGAGATGATTGACGGTATAGATCTTTCTCCATACAACGCGGGGTTGCGCCCAGATTCCATTCTTTTGGTTTCAGAGTAGGCGGATGAGCATCGTATTTTGTCGCAAACTGCATCTTCGGAGCCAGGAAAATTTCGCACAGATCGAACTCCATATTTAAAAGAAATAATGGATGCATTATCACCATCATCGCCGATTGAAAAAGTTGTGTTTATGAAGGGATCGCAAATTGGTGGAACTGAAGCTGGAAATAATTGGATCGGATATATTATCGATCAAGCTCCCGGACCAATGTTGGTAGTTCAACCCACAGTTGAAATGGGAAAGCGATGGAGTAAAGGTCGTCTGGCACCTTTGATTGAAGATACAGAATGTCTGCGCAATAAAGTAAAAGATCCACGTTCGCGAGATTCCGGAAACACGGTTCAAAGCAAAGAATTTCCTGGAGGAATTGTTGTGATTACTGGTGCCAATTCTGCAGTTGGTTTGCGTTCGATGCCAGTGCGCTATTTATTTCTCGATGAAGTTGATGCATATCCGCCAGATGCCGATTCTGAAGGTGATCCATTAACTTTAGCGATTCAGAGAACTTCGACATTTGCTCGGAAAAAAATCTTTATCGTTTCGACTCCGACAATTCAAGGCCTCAGTCGTATCGAAAAAGAATTTAAGGAAACGGATCAGCGATATTATTTTGTACCGTGTCCGTACTGTGATTTTTTTCAAATACTAAAATGGGAGAATATAAAATATGATACAGATCATTCTAAAGCTGTTTATGTTTGCGAATGCTGCAAAGGAAATATTGAAAACCATCACAAAACCGGAATGCTCCGACGAGGAGAATGGCGGCAGCGTGACGCTGCACCCAAAAATTGCGACGAAGCAGGATCAAAAGAAGGAGACAAAAAAGTAAAAGCCCGTGCGGCTCGCACAGTTGGATTTCATTTATCGAGTTTGTATTCACCAGTTGGTTGGCTCAGCTGGGAAGCTTGTGCGCAAAATTACGAAATGGCGAAAGACGACGACCAGCTTCTCAAGGCTTGGACCAATACAACTCTTGGTATTCCATGGGAAGAGAAAGGCGAAGCTCCCGACTGGGGAATTTTATTCGATAGACGTGAGCATTATCGAATTGGTTCGGTGCCGCTTGGTGGATATATTCTCACGGCCGGCGTCGATGTGCAAAACGATCGCCTCGAAATTGAAATCGTCGCTTGGGGACCGCATAAGGAAAGTTGGTCGGTGGATTATCGCATAATTTATGGTAGCCCATCGGAACAAAAAACTTGGGCAGCATTGTCGCATATTTTGCAAGAAGAATTTGAAGGCGAAGATGGCGTATATCGAAAAATAAATATGATGGCCATCGATACTGGATTTTCAACACAAGAAGTTTATGCGTGGGTTCGAACTCAATCGATTCATAATGTGATGGCGATCAAAGGCGTCGATAATTCGCTAGCTCCATTAAATGCACCAACAAAAGTCGATGTGAATTTCAAAGGCAAAAAATTAAAACACGGCATTCGATTATGGAAAATTGGAGTGTCCATGATCAAAAGCGAAATTTATAATTTGCTGAAAGCGCGAAAGGATGACGGACTGATAATTAACGGGTCCAGGGGGCACCCCTGGTGCCATTTTCCAGAGTACAATACGGAATATTTCAAGCAACTCACAGCTGAACAACTTGTGACCAAAATTGTAAAAGGATATCCAAAACGCGAATGGCAAAAAACACGGGACAGAAATGAGGCTCTCGATTGCCGAGTTTACGCACGAGCTGCTGCAATTGCACTCGGCATCGACCGTTGGTCTGAAAGCAAATGGGAACAGCTGGCCGGAATAAAAATACAAAAAACAATAGCAGAAGCTCAGATAAAAGAAAATTATGTGGAACAAACCGCTCAAATTCCAGTCCAAAAACAAATACGACCACCACGCCCAAAAATTGTAAGAAGTAGTTTGATATAAAAATAAATTTTAAATTACGCAGACATTTTTCATTCAAATCTCAAATATACAAATATGAGAGGAATGAATTATGTACAGCAAGCAGAATTTGGAAGCCATCGAAAAAGCAATTAGCGAATTGCAGTCTGGCCGACGGGTTACTTCCGTTTGGTACGGAGACACTCGCATACAATACGCAAGTGTTGATTTGCAGGATCTACTGAATTTTCGGAATCGCATCAAAGCAGGTTTGGAAAATCCAGAAAAAACCAACAAACGCCATGTTATCTTCACAACTACAAAAGGCTTAAAATGAAAATATTTGAGTCACTCACCAACCTCTTCAAGAAGAAAGCGTCGACACTATACGATGGAGCCGGACATGGGAAACGGCTTGGAAATTGGTATCCGTCGAGTTCGTCCATCAATACACTTTTG
>BNWE01000169.1 GCA_025998595.1 Alphaproteobacteria bacterium
TTCGTGGCCTACGCGCTGGAACGCAAGATCTCCAAGACGCCCGAGCAGTTCGGCACCGGCATGATCGCGGGCGTGGCCTCGCCCGAAGCCTCGTCGCACTCCAAGACGCAGGTCGACTTCATCCCCACGATGAGCCTGGGCATCCCCGGCGACGCGGTGATGGCGCTGATCCTGGGCGCGCTGCTGATCCAGGGCATCCAGCCCGGCCCGCAGCTGATCACCGAGCATCCGGACATCTTCTGGGGCCTGATCGCCAGCTTCTGGGTCGGCAACGTGCTGCTGATGGTGCTCAACGTGCCGCTGATCGGCGTCTGGGTCAAGCTGCTGCAGGTGCCATACCGCTACCTGTTCCCGTCGGCGCTGTTCTTCATCGCGGTGGGCGTGTTCAGTACCCAGAACAGCCTCTTCCAGATCTGGGAAGTGCTGGCCTTCGGTGTGATCGGCGCCATCCTCATGACGCTGGAATTCTCGGTCGCGCCCATCCTGCTCGGCTTTGTGCTGGGCCCCATGGTCGAAGAAAACTTCCGCCGCGCCTTGCTATTGTCGCGCGGTGACCTGGCGGTGTTCGTGCAACGCCCGATCAGCGCCTGGTTCATTGCCGCCAGCGCCTTGCTGATCCTGCTGCAGTTGTGGGCCTTCGCGCGCCGCAGCCGCGGCAAGAACAAGCCGCAGGTGCCGCAAGCGGCCTGACACCCGGCATTGTCCGCAGCGCAAACGGCCCGGCCTTCACGCCGGGCCGTTTGATTTGTGCGCCGTCTTCCCCCATGCTTGCGATTTCCCGAGCCCGTCCGGATCTACGCCATGCATATCCTCTTCGCCTGCCCCCTGCACGACCCCGACGTCTGGGTCCCGCGCCTGCAAGCCGCCATGCCCGGCTGTCGCATTTCCGTCTGGAATCCCGACGGCCCGCCATCCGGCGCCGAGGTCGCTCTGGTATGGAAGCCGCCGGTCGAGCTGTTCCAGCACGAGACCGGCATCGAGACGCTGTTCAACCTGGGAGCGGGCGTGGACGCCTTGCTCAAGATGAAGGAGATTCCGCCGCACGTGCGCATCGTGCGGCTGGAGGACGCCGGCATGTCGGTGCAGATGGCCGAGTACGCGCTTTACGCGCTGCTGCGCGTGTCGCGCGATTTCCAGGCCTTCGACGAATCGCAGGCGCGCCAGCACTGGGATACCCGCGAAGGCACGCGCCAGGCCGATTGGCCGGTGGGCGTTCTGGGCCTGGGCCAGGTCGGCGCGCGCGTGGCGCAGACGCTGGCCGAGTTCGGTTATCCGGTGGCGGGCTGGTCGCGCACGCCGCGCGAGATTCCCGGCGTGGAGTCCTTCTCCGGGCAGGACGCCTTGCCGGCCTTCCTGGCGCGCACCCGCTTCCTGGTGAACGTGCTGCCGCTCACGCCCGACACCCGTGGCATCCTCAACCGCGGCACGCTCGGCCAACTGCTGCCCGGGGCGCACCTGGTCAACGTCGGCCGTGGTGAACACCTGGTCGAGGAAGACCTGGTGCAGATGCTGGAAGAGGGCGAAATCGCCGGCGCCACGCTCGACGTGTTCCACACCGAACCGTTGCCCAAGGATCATCCGTTCTGGCGCGATCCGCGCGTGCATGTCACGCCGCACATCGCCGCCCGCACGCTGCGCGACGAAAGCATCGAGCAGATCGCCGGCAAGGTCGCCCGGCTGATGCGCGGCGAACCCATCACCGGCGTGGTCGAGCGCGAGCGCGGCTACTGAGCGGCGGGCGCCGTGGCGCCTTGCTTCTCCAGCCGCTGATAGGTGGGGGGCAGGCGCTGCGACAGGAAATCCAGCAGCGTGCGCACCGCCGGCATCATGCCGCGCCGCGACGGATAGATGCAGTGGACGATGCCTTCCGGCGATTGCCACTGCGGCAGCACCGGCACCAGTTGGCCGCGGCGCAGTTCTTCCTGGGTCGCGATCGAGGGCAGCAACGCGATGCCGCGGCCGCGCACGGCGGCTTCCACCAGCACGATGAAGTCGTTGCACGAGAGCTGCGGCTTGAGTTCGATGTGCACCTCTTCGCCCTTGTCGTTGCGCAGCGGCCAGCGCACCTCGTTCTGCGGATCGCTGAAGCTCAGGGTGGTGTGCGAGGCCAGGTCCTGGGGCGTGTCGGGCGCGCCGTGGCGCTGCAGGTAGCCCGGGCTGGCCACCAGCGTGCCGCGCGCCGTGCCCAGGTGCCGCACCACCAGTTCCGCGTCGGTATCGAGCTTGGTGCGCACCCGCAGTGCCAGGTCCACCCCTTCGCGGATCAGGTCCACGCGGCGATTGGTCACCAGCAACTGCACCGAAATGGCCGGCCAGGCGTCCAGGAATTCCGGCAATAGCGGCGCCAGCACGTCCTGCGCGATAGAGACCGGGCAGCTGACCACCACCGGGCCGGTGGGTTCTGACTGCAACTGGCGCATGGCGTCGTCGGCCGCGCGCGCCGAGGCGGCCATTTCACGGCAGTAATGCAGATAGCGTTCGCCGGCGGCCGTCAGGCGCAGGCGGCGGGTGGTGCGTTGCAGGAGCCGCACGCCCAGGCTTTCCTCCAGGTGCGAGATGCGGCGCGACAGGCGTGATTTGGGAATGTCCAGGGCTCGCGCCGCCGCGCTGAAACCGCCTTGTTCGACGACTTGGGAAAAATAGTAGAGGTCGTTTAGATCTTGCATGATTGTTCTATACCTGGAACGAATAGTTCATCATACCCGGGTTTATGTGATCAATTAAGCGGTCTACAGTGACGCCATGCATTCAGGACCCGCGCCCTTCGCGGTCCGCACTGGAGATCACGTCATGAAGACCCTCGTCATCCTTTCCTCGATTCTCGGCAACCGCTCGCACAGCAAGGAGCTGGCCGATCACAT
>BNWE01000170.1 GCA_025998595.1 Alphaproteobacteria bacterium
GATCGTTTTTTCTGCCACTTTTTTGTGCATTTTTATATCATGCGAGCCCACAGCATGAGACACCAAAGCTTAAAATTGCTCAAATCTTAACTAGATGTATATCTAAAATTTTATGAAACGACCGTGGTTGCTGATGAAAAAATACTTGCAGAAAGATGCTTGGATTTTAGCTCCCAAGCGTGGAATTCCTTGATTTCTAATTCATTTTTTATAACAGTCATGTGATCTATCTGAACGCGTTCGCCAAACACCATATGCTTGTATAGCTTGAAAGTCCAGCGCTGTGCGTGCCTATTGAAAGTTCACCCCTTCTTCTTCCTCTGTATTAATTCCGCAATTCGGTCTAAGATCATTGCTGTGCAGATTGTGCATATCTGTCTCCTTAAGGTTAATTTAAAATACTTCACCTATTTTGGAGACCTTTCACTTTCTTTGCAACTAAAAATATATAGTCGATTGGTTTTTGAGCCGTCTCATATTTGTTTGAACCTTTACACTACATCATATTTGAAATGCTTTCTGTATACGCTTCATTTTTCAAAGAGGCGATATAGGGCGCTTTTTCGCTTTTAAAAAAGATGGAAAGATTGTTTCATTAGCATTCCCTCGTATTAAGCAAAAAACTAATCCTAACGATCCTACGGATTCTTGCAATTTTCTATCATTGGATTCAAGAACGTCACCAGAAGAAAGAGTTAATTTTAGAGGAGACACATGTTTTTTCTGGATGCCCTTGGATTTTTACAACAAATGCAAAGGTGACATCTATAAAAATGCCGTTTTTTTTTGTAGAAGAGGGTTTTTTGAAAAAAACACAATATCGCATTGTCTGTTGCTCTCATATATAATATACCGATACGTCTTTGCAAATATTTATGATTAATGTGTCTTTTTGTTGCGCAAAATGCTTGACAACTCTGCCAATGTATTGTATAGTAGTAATATACTGTTGAAGATGAAAGGCAAAGGAAAACTGCTCGTAGAATCAATTTTTATATCGATCACGTTTGTTGTAATGTCATGTATTTTGCGTTGTATATTTCGGTAAGCGCGCTGATGTTCCAGTCTTTTATGCGAGCAAAAGCGTGCGACCGATTCGGCGAGTTTTAGGCATTATATTGTTCTGTTTGTTGGCAGTTTTTTTGAAAGTGTTATTGCATGAGAAATAAGACTTGTTCTTGTCTCCATAAGGGTGGAATATATTCTTCTTGGGAGCAATTGAAATATGATGGGCGACATGCGAACTACATCTCTATAGAGTTAGCTTTGTCATCTTTTGTGTTTTAGATAAGCGTATGTTTATACTTGGCAATGATAATTTTGAAGACTGAATTTCCAATTGGAAGAGTTTGTGTTTTTTATGAGGTCAGCTTCGCTTCTGTCAGTAGGTTTCGGATTTTGTTTTTTTCGCTATGTTTGTGGGGGGATTAGAAAATGGCAAGTAAGTTTAACAATCGCGATGCGTTTAGGGGCGATAAAGATAATAATAATAAAAAAAACGACGACGACGATGTTGAATCTACACCACAATTTTTGGTGGTGTGTGATGATTTTTTCGAACATGCACTTGATGATGTGCAGGATGACGAGGGATATGGATGTGATAACGCTGCTCCATGTTTGTGGTTTAACATTGGATCTACGAGATTTATAAAACGTGACACCGGTGGTGTATCCATGGATAGTAGAATTATAGGCAATGATCCTACCGTGCACATGAAGTATGGGTCGTGGGGACCACTAATACAAGAACAGTTGTATTCTGGAAAAAATATTCCAGCGATAGGCATAAGACGCTTGTCTAGCGTTAATGGCACAAAAGTTATTGTGCAGGCGATAGACTATGAGAATTGTATGTTGAAGACATATCAGCAGATGGATGACACCATTGAGTTTTCGTTCAGTGCCACAAGCGCGCAAGATGTTGCTATCGTGTTCGATGACAATGGCACAAAGCGTGGAAATCTGGGGACGAAGTTCAACTATACAACTAAGTTGATCGATTCAATTATTTAGTTGTTTTGTAAAGGCCCATACATGTTTGGTCCCGTCACATCATGATATAATAGCAGAGGTTGGATACGAGGGATTAAAGGAGGTACTATGGGACAAATTTTACACAGGAGCGCCCGCACGACGGAGGCAGTTCGTTTAGAGATACAGCAGAGCGCAGAGAGTATAGCGAAATTGGCGTCGAAATATAACATAAGTCCGAATACGGTTATGAAGTGGAAGCACATGGAATCCGTAGAAGATCTGTCCTGCAGGCACAAGGAGGTACATTCGACGGTGTTATCGAAGGAAGGGCGATTTGCGTGGCTTTCCGCAAGCATTCGCTTCTGCCGCTGGACGATTGTCTGTATGCGTTGCAGAAGAAGACGATTCCGCACCTGTCGAGATCCTCATTGCACAGGCTTTTTCAGCGCAATAACATCAGTAACCATGTTCATTAATAGGTTTTTGCCACTTTTTGACAATGGAGTTTGAGATGCTGCAGGGCGCAAAAATTTAAATGTGAACATGGTTAGTGTTCTCCCTCAGGAGGCAGCCAAGAAAAGGGTAAAGCAGAAATTTGCGGATTACGAAATTGGCTTACCACCCGTCTTTGTTTTTTTACGTGATCCATGGCACATGAGCCCACAACTCGTGAAAGAAAGTAGACGAGATGTTTGGTCCCGCCTCATCATGCCCCAATAAAAGTGCCCAACTTTTTGGATCTTTCTGTAATTTTTTAGCAACAAATTCAAAAGGAGTCAAGCCATTTAAAGCTCTCAATCTCTTCCCAAAATTATGTGCTCTTATGAAATCATTGAGATGTTTCTCCAGTTGCTCACTATTTTCGTAGT
>BNWE01000171.1 GCA_025998595.1 Alphaproteobacteria bacterium
ATAGATAAGCATTTATATAAAGAACGACACCTTGTTGAAAATTTCTTCAGCAAGATAAAATGGTTCAGAAGAGTGTTTTCTAGGTTTTGTAAAACTTCGTCTTCATATATGTCCTTTTTATATATCGAAGGAGCTCTTATATGGTTACGATAATTTCGCTAACAGGACCTAGTTTCAATTAGCCGCATGATTTGGGGAGTTCCATTGATTGCGGCTCTTTTGGGTATAGGTATCTACTTCTCATTTAAATTGAGATTCCTTCAGGTTTCGCATCTGAAATTAGCTATAAAATATTCCGTTCTTTTTGATAGACCTATTGCAAAAGCCGCCAGGAGTCCTTGATTATCAGGGCCCCAAATTGGCCTATGCAACAGGTCTAATAGTGAATGGACTGCCATATTGCTCGGCGCTGGTGCGATGGAAATGAAATTCCGTACGTTGTTAAAAAACATGATCAGACTAATTTTTATCTCATTTTTCTTTTCATCAGTGGATAAAATATATCCCAGAATGCGCATTTCCTTTGGTGTTTTTCTTGAATTTCCTTGAAATATGCCTCATGATTTTTGTGACTACCAAAGTCCGTTATTTGAGAGCTTAATTCATGGCAAGCAATGAGATCTTTCGCTGCGTATTGATAATATTTTGACACGGCCTTGGCAAGAGAGTGCTCCGTAAGTTTGCGATATAAAATTGTAGAAGCCAACGGGTAATTATTGCGTAAAATTTTCGCCATGGGTCTGAGAAGTTCATAATAAGCACCATTTATTGATTCAGCTTTTAGCAAAACAAATTCGGCACATTTTTCGACTTCATCTAGCTGCATGAGAAAATCTATTGCTGCATAAATATCTTTGTGCTCGAATGCCTTTTCAATTGATTGCTTTCTAAATTGCTCACGAAAAGTATCGTTGGCGTTTTTCAGAATTTCTTCATATAAGTCGTATTTAAAATCGGCTTGAAACCAAGCAATCCGTTCCTGTTGCGCTGTCTCAAGTTCTCCCGAAAGCGATAACGCACTGATTTTCAGTTTCAGGTAATCATCGCGCCAAGTTGTGATCGGTTTAGACAGTTTATCGAGCCATTCCAGTGCTTCGCCATATCTTGCATGATTTATCATTCGCTTAGCGATTGCCAAATAGTCGTACTCGTAGAGTCCGCCATGAAACGACTGCGCCTGAATATACTCGTCGACATCATTTCTGCAATCGGCTATGTGCGCTAATCCTCTTTCGATATTGTCGAGGTAATACTCTACCTTTTTATTGACTTCCTCTTGAAGATTATCATCCTCATCAAGTTCTCCTTTTGCCTTTTCTTTCTCAAATTTTGTCTCAGCTTTCTTTTTTACCTCTTCCAATCCGCGGGGAGATGCCAATTCTAGAAAATTTTTCTTCAATAGCTCGAGTCCTTCTTCTCTTAAAACGTCCTTGAAGTCGGAAATTACATTTCCCATTACCCCATAATTGTCGTGCATAAAAAGATCGCAGACCAATTTGACTATTTCCTTGATATCTACCGAAAGCTTCAAAAATATTTTCCCAAAATCCTCCATACATTGCGCATAAAAATTTCCGATGTATCCATTGCTATCGTCTGATCTTTCTATAACTTTGGCGTGCGTTTTTATAAGGTCCAGCATCAATTTTCTAGCTTCATTCGGAGATGTATTAGCCAGATTAACGATGTTTTCCCGAGTTTGATCCATAACGTCCGCAAATCCCCCAGCATCCCAATAACCAATGAAAGCCTTGGATTTTTTGTACGAAGATATGGACTTTTCTATCGTCGAAATAAGTTCTGCTTCTTTTGAATTCATGGGGCCACCTCATAACATAAGTCTTCCATATACTTTTTAACAGACTCCAGTCTGTCTGCCAATGGATGATCACTGGAAAACTTGTATTCTTTGACGATTTTCATCGCTCCAATTTTACGTCATCTAATTTACTGTTCCAAAAGTGCACTTTTTTAAATGTTCTTGCCATTTTCGTCATACTCAAAAACGTGTACATCTACTCCTTGCCCAGCTTCATTTTTCATAAAATACATAAACTCTGTGGAATCGTTACGATTTTCTTCTTTGTAGCCGTTGTTTTCAAGCAACTGACGAAGTTTAGCATTGTCTTTACAATGAACTGCAATATCCAAATCAGAGTGTTTGCGCGTTTGTTTCCCAAGTAAAGCATCAACACTCCAGCCACCGTCTATCCAAACGGTTATGCCGAATTCTCCGAGCCAGTTGTATAAATCTAAAACTTTGGTAAAGGTCATATTGTTAATTTTCTTTATGATTTTTTCTCATCAACATCTTCTAAGAGAAGACAGTTCTTATTCCAGCTTTTCCATGATAAACTTTCGAGAAGTTTTGAAGATTGAGACAATGGACATAACTAAGCTACTCGATTTAAATATGGTCGGAAAATTTGCGTATCTTTCATCGCTGATGGAAATGGATGTTACTTTTTGCGGCGATGTTAGTATCATCAATTCCGGAATTTCGTCGGACATGTTCAATGTTATTTGCGAGATCCGAGATAGAAAGGCTTTGGACTCTGCTATCAAGAAATTTCGCGATCTAAAAATGCCATTTGCCTGCTGGGTTGGTTTCGACGATGACTACCAGCAATGCAAGCAAGATCTGGAAAAAATTGGTTTTGAATGCAACGAACATGAGTCGGCAATGTTTATCGAAATCGAAAAGTTATCCCGCGATAAAAAATGCGAAGAGCTGCAAATTTCTTTGGTGGATAACGAACAAAAGCTGACTGACTTTATAAACGTCTATCAGAAATTGATTCCTCATGA
>BNWE01000172.1 GCA_025998595.1 Alphaproteobacteria bacterium
TTTGCGGAATCTGATCATCGGATTAGCCTGTAAATTGAACACTTCTGTTCCGGATATGATGTTTAATGGTGCTCGGTTCCATAGGAGGGCTATAAAATTGGTCGCAGAGAATTAAAAGGCCCTGCGCTATACCAGTTCTCATTGTTAAATATCCAAATAATTATTTTTGCATAATTGAGCAATTACTGAATCCTGCAAAGAATCTATGAAGGCTTGCAGAGCCTCTTCTATATCCTCTAAAGTCTCGAACAATCTGTTATGCAGGATATTTTTCTTAACATATTCCAAAAAATGCTCTACAGGATTCAACTCTGGCGAGTATGGTGGCAGTATAAAAATGTCTATATTTTCCGGAATTTCCAAGTTATCTGACTTATGCCAGCCG
This sequence comes from Alphaproteobacteria bacterium, assembly GCA_025998595.1. Next base: position 386 of record BNWE01000172.1, read on the forward strand.
GTACCATCTATGATGAGCGCAATTGTCAAGCTTTCGTATATTTTGGAAAGCTCTTGCAGAAATATATTCATAGTTACAGTATCGACATGAGGAAACCCCATGCTGAAATTTGAGCCTGTTTTCGCATCAATTGCAGTATATACATAAAATGCTTTGTAACAAATATTGACCTTTACCCGCGTTCTCACTCCATTCTTAAACCATCCGTGGCCGATTTTTGTGCGTGTACCAAATCTTGCTTCATCAGAAAACAAGATTGCGTCATAAGGCTTCTTTTTCAGCTCCTCATTAATTTTTTTAAAGACAGCAACTTTAGCTACATCCTGTTTATAGTGTTGAGGACGAGGCGTTATATAGGAATATCTTATCTTTTTAACTTCTCTCTGCATGCTGCTTACACTTATTTTCTTGCTGCGAAGCTCAAGCATCTTCTGAACCAAAAAACTTAACGTAACCTGGGAGTCGCCATCAATAATTTCCTTGATAACCGCTCTGTCTGAGTCATCTAAAATACTCTTGCGCCTGCGTGATGGAGGCGCTTTCAAGTTCTCAATTCGTGTCTCTTGGAATTTTTTAATCCAGAATAGCAATGTTTTGCGAGTTATACTGTAAATCTTTGCAACCTCCGATATACTGTGCTTGCATGCCGCTATTATTGCTTCCAACTTTCTAGAGACCAACACAGAGCTTCCTAATTTCTTCAACTCAGCACTTGCTGCTTTCTCCAGCTCAACGCTCACATAACCAGATTTCCTTGACATTTACCACCTCAAACGCTAACTCCGCTCAAAATTAGGTCGTCTGTGCTACTTATTCCTGAAACTTCAACCTTTTTTGCTTGAGGATAGACTACCTAATTAGGGAGTCTATGCTTTTGCAGAAAATGCTAAAAAATGAACAAAAAACACAATAGGCTACATAATTTTGAGCGGAGTTAGCGCTCAAAACTGTTTCATAACATGATCATACCAATAATGGCAACTCATTTCAATATCTTATGGATATTTAACAATGAGAATTGGTATTATCTTAACACCCGACACATCACATGAACATCCATAAAGTGTGAGAAAAAGACAAAAAATTCAAGGCATTAGCTATATATCTGAGTCCTCGCTTAAAGTATGAAACTTTTGATCTTCGAAGTTTTTTTTGAGAAATTTTCCTGTTTTCGCGGAGTAGTTCCGACGGAAACAGCCCAATATATCGCAATTGTCAAAATCAAGAAGAGATTTTCGATGCGTTTTTCATGTTTTAAATGTGTATTTGTGATTGCAAATACACGACTCTTGAAATCAGAGAGCATACATTCGATACCTGTGCGGGATTAAGACATATGAGACAGAATATGTCTCCTCAAGGTTAATTAAAAATCTTCACCTATTCTGGAGACCTTTCACTTTCTTTGCAACTAAAAATATATAGTCGCCTGATTCTTGAGCCGTCTCATATCTGTTTGAACCTTTACATTTATTAATCGGATTAGCCTGTAAATTGAACACTACTGTTACAGATATGATGTTTAACGGTGCTCGCTTCCATAGGAGGGCTATAAAATTGGTCGCAGAGAATTAAAAGACCCTGGAGCTTCAAATGAACTTACACAAATTTTAAGTTACATCTTGTGAATTTCTCATTTATGTATTAGAATCCTTCTTGTTCTTGATCGTTCTAGAATTAGTGGGCCTGTAGTTCAGCGGTTAGAGCCCTCCGCTCATAACGGAGTAGTCGTAAGTTCGAATCTTACCGGGCCCACCAAACATTGTTTTCACTAAGTCTGTGTACATCCAAATGAAAAATAAAAATCTTCAAATTAAAGATATCTTGCACCTGCCCTTGTTGTTGTAAGTCTGCCAATGTATACCAACATCCGATAATTTGTGGTACCATAAATGAGTCCAGATTTTATGTTAGTTTATTTTATGGAACCATTTTGAGAAATTATATAAGGGAGCTTGGTGACGAAAAAAAATCCATACATCCAAAAAACGACTGGAAGAGCTGGAAACGCCTCGAGAATGAGAGTCTCCACGTTTCTGGAAACTGGAAATGCTATCTGGAAGACCTGGAAAAGATAGCATTTATACTGCTTCCCCCTATGATTTACGGTAGTTTTGTCTTATAATGCTAGTGTTTTGTAAAGGGAAAAATCATGATATATCCGGAGTCATTTAGAAAGAAAGTATTGGAATATATATACTCATTTGAAATGAGAAGCAGGATTTTAAGCGCATTGTTTTGCTGAATTCTTAGAGTTTACCAATCTGCGTCTCATGTTGAATGTGTATAGATAGCTTCTACACGCAGTCATATGTGTCCAAGTTGTTCAACATAAGCGAGAAGACGGTATGGAATTGGGTAAATCAGCGGAAGCGGACAGGAAGTCTGAAGCCCAAGGAAGTTGTGAGAGAA